>CAYYWN010000324.1:0-2942 GCA_964474485.1 uncultured Clostridium sp.
CCAAACTGATATTAAAACTCTTGCAGAAGTTCAATCATCTTTTTCAAAACAACTTGACAGAGCTAAAGATAAAGATGGTAAAACTCTAGGTGAAAGACTAGATGTTATTGAACTTGCTATCACTAATACTTCAAAATCTGTAAATGATGTTATAGATGCTATTGATGTTATTAAAGACACTACTGGATCTCATGAAATGGATATTAAAATTCTTAAAAGAATTAGAGCTAACCATTCTTTGTAAGATACTTAAATAGGTGTCTTTTTTATTTAGAAGAAACCACTTCACTTTCTTACCTTTTCAAGTAGTTGTAATAGAATAAAACACTTGATACTAAATCGCTAAAATAACAGCTATGGAGATAATTTTTCGCCATAATCCATTTATAAATCATATCTTCTTCATCTTAAGTATAAATAAATAAAAAGGCGAAGACTTTAATTCTTCACCTTTTTATATTATTAAACTAAATTATATTAGCTTATAGCTAAATATCCCATCTAAATTTAATTTCTTTATTCTATTTTGTATGCTTTCTATATCTGTAGTATATAAATTATTTTCTTTCATCCTATTAAAGTATTCTGCTCCTGCAAATGTATATCTGTTCCTTCTACCTTCTTTAGTTGTCATTTTATAATTTGCATAGGCTATTATATCCCCTATAGCTGTACTTCTTGGTAAGATTAGCATAGGCATTCCAAGTCCATACTTAACAGCATTATATCCTGCTAATGTGCCTGTACAGATAGCTTCTGTATGTCCTACAAAAAGTCCTGACTTTTCTCCACCTACAAATAAATTATCAATGCCCTTTACCTTCATATCGTCCGTTCTTGGTGCCACTGATAAATATCTTATGGAATTCCCTTTTCCTCCAGCATAAGGATCTATATATTTAGCACTTTCCATACCCTTTATTTTTCGTAGCTTATCTAAGGGATAGAATGTAGTCATGAGTTTTGCTTCACCAGTATCTAGTAGGACTATATTTTCCGCAAATTCTTTTAAAGCATATTGTTGGCATACCTTAGATTTTAATTTATCTAAATGCACATCTTCTGGTGGAACTTTTAAAACTGCTACCCCATCTTTATCTAGCTTTTTCCTTATTTCTTCTGATAAACTTTCTTTAGCTAACTTACAAGATCCACTAAAAGCTCCAAATACATCGTCTTCTCTCTCCCCTTGTAAATCATCTATACCAGCTCTAGCACTTATACTTATCCTTGGTCCAAAGGCTGGGCATCTTAATATGCACATAGAGCATCCATTCCCATATCTTAAACAATTGCCCATGGGGCCTGTAGATCCTGTAGTTTCTACAAAAACATCCCCTTTAATGTAAGTGCCATCGCTTAAATAGATACCCTTTATCTTTTCTTCTTCTCTTTCAATGTCTGAAACTCTAGCTATCAGCCTTAAATCTATCCCTAAGTCCTCAATGTATTTCCTAACTAGGGGTTCTATTTTGTTCACATCATATAGCCAGGCGCTTTTATGTCCTGGGAATTCTATGTTTTTATGTCTTGATATTCCATCTGTTATTCCTATTAACTCTCCAGCTCCCATTGCTATTAATTCTTCTGATGCAGTAAATCTACCATTGTTTCTCATTATGCCCCCTACATTTCCAAGGCCTAAGGTAAGGTCTGTTTTTTCTAATAGTGTAACTTCTGCTCCTGCCTTTTTAGCAGCTATAGCTGCTGCAATACCTGACCAACCTGCTCCAATAACTATAACCTTCATATAAGTCTTCTCCCCTCAAATATATTATTGGGTTCTGCCTGAACCTTACATAATCTCTTTTTCTTATGCCCCGCATATCTTTCAGTGCAGCTTCCACAAACACCTTCACCACAACACAACTTAGCATTATTGCAGCAAGATAGTTTAATTCTTTTATTATTAAGCTCTATTAATTTAAATATTAAAATGTTTGCACCAGAACAGTGTATTAAATTTATAGATTTATTTTCTATAAATTCTTCTATTATATTTTTAGCCTCTTTAGTAAGCTCCCCTGATACTAATAAGTCACATTCAATTAATTCTACATCGTATTTTTTTAATTCCTCTTCTATAAAAATATTTTTGTATCCAGCTTTGTCTAATATTACTGTTACTTTATTTCCATTTGAATATAGTTTTTTTATTACAGGTATCATGGGTGCCATGCCTATACCACTACATACAACTAATGAATGACCTTCTATGGTTTTAGCTATATTTTTAAGTCCGAATACCCCATTCCAGTAAGGTCCTCTTATTACAATCTTCTCATCTTCAGATAATTTTTCTATACTTTTAGTTTTGATACCTTTTATTTCTATAATCACTTTTATTGTGTTTTCTTCTAAATTTACATCCATAATTGAAATAGGCGTATCGTAATAGCTTATGGCTTCAGGATTTCTCATAAATACATAACTACCAGCAGCATAAAGATCTTGAGCTAGTTTGTGAGATACTAATATAGTAAGAGATATAACATTTGTTTCTAAATACTTTTTATTTAAAATCTTACAGGTAAATTCCTTTCTATCTTCATTTACCTTATCTTTATTATCATGATATTCTTGATAAATACATACTCCTTTCCAATTAATGCAGTCGCAAAAATGCTTTCCCGAAAGTTGTGAACATATAATGCAATCTCCAGATTCTGCTAGATGGCAAGGACAAGGTTAATACATAAAAATGCATCATTGTTGAAAATTAATGTTTTTTATGGTAAATTAATTATTAGTTAATTATTAATTTCACTAAAAAATATATAGCTAAGAGGTATCAATATGAAACATTTATTTATTATAAATCCTATTGCAGGTAAGGGAAAAGCCTTAAACTATATCCCTAAAATTAAAGAATATTTTAAAAATAATGATGAAGAATATATAATAAAAGTCACAGAAAGAGAAGGACATGCTATCGAAATTGT
>CAYYWN010000325.1:0-2914 GCA_964474485.1 uncultured Clostridium sp.
TTGTGTTTGATTATTACATTTTTCAGCACGACCAATTTTCTTATCAGGTTGACTATCTTTAGTCATTTTTTCAGCCGCCCTTATAATCTTAAATCTATAATATTATATCTAATGCAAATCTACTGGTCGTTTTCCCTTTTTATTACCTGTTTTTGCTTTTCCCTGAATTTCTGGAACTGGCTCTACTGTATTTTTAGGAAAGTTTTGTTTTTTGTTACTCTCTGTTCCATGTGGTTCTTTTGGATCCGGTCTTCTCATACCTTTTTTAGCCATATTTATCACCTTCTTTTTACTTTTATATATTACAATGTTATTATTACCAAGTAGTCTTTTTATATACTTAGAGTAAATTTATTATGGTGAATGATTAAATAGCAAAAAAATAAAAACTCTTTAAAATTAACTTTAAGAGTTTTTAAAGTATTATTAAAATATTATTCGATTTCCATCATGGCTAGTGCTATAGCTCCTATGACTCCTGCTTTTTCTCCTAGATGTGAGGGAACTATCTTACAAGCTGAAGCCATATTTTTAAAACATCTTTGCTCTACGACTTCTTTTATTCTATCAAAGATTATCTGCCCTGCCTTCATTACCCCTCCCCCTATAACTATAACTTCAGGGTCAAAGGATGTTATTATATTTGAAATTCCAATACCTATATATTCTAAGCTAGAATCTATCACATGTCTTGCTACACTATCCCCTTTTTCTGCTTCTTTAAATACTTCGTAAGATGTTATTTCATCATAATTTAAAAGTGAAGTATCTCTTCCACTTTCTACTGCTTCTTTTGCCCTTCTAGAAATGGCTGTTCCTGATGCTAGAGCTTCAAAACAACCATAATTTCCACAGTTACATTTTGGGCCATCAGGTAGCAAAGTCATGTGACCAATTTCTAACGCGTTAAAAGTGTTTCCTCTATATACTTCACCATTAATTATTGCTCCTCCACCGATACCAGTGCTTATGGTAACGTATACCATGTTTTTTGTGCCCCTCCCAGCTCCTAAGATATATTCTCCTATAGCTGCTATATTTGCATCATTATCTAAAAATACAGGTACATTAAACTTTTCTTTTATCGGTGTTACAATATCAAAATTTTTAAAAGGTAGATTAGGAGTGGTAATTATTATCCCACCTTCAGGATCTAAAGGTCCTGGTGATCCAATGCCTACAGCCTTTATATCCTCTAAAGCCTTTCCTGAATTTATTATTAAATCTTCTATTAAATTTATTATTCTTAAAACTACAGATCTATCGCCATACTCAGCCATAGTTTTAATAGTGCTTTCCTTTATAATATTCCCTTTCAAGTCCGTTATAGCTCCCGCTATTTTACTTCCCCCTAAATCGATACCTATTAAGTATTCCTTCATAAAAACCCTCCATAATTAAAATGCTTGTACAGTTGTGAAAATTCTGTGTCTTTTGTATAATAGTATTATTATATCATAAAAGCAAAACTTTTGACTTATATTATAATATAAAATAATTATCTCTATAGTATATTAACTCTTTGTTTTATTTGCAAAAATGTATACTTTTTTATCATCTCTTATTTCACTGCTATTTATATTAAATCCTTTTTCTTTTAACATTGCACATATTATACCTGTTTCGTTTTTACTTTTTTCTTCTAGTGAAATAGTAAACTTATCACTAGTTTCCACAATATCCATGTAATCATTTATGTTGCTATATTCATTTAAGCCTAAATCACCCGATATATCTAACTTGTAATCTGACATAGAATCCCCACCTTCTTCTCATATTTTACTTATTCCTAACCTTATTGAATATTATATATTAAAAACTTTTAATTAATCTTCTATTTAATTTGTTAATCTTTTTTCATTATGATATACTTTTGATATGGATATAATTTTGTTATCAATATAATTTCTGAATATATATTTTCCTATATAATAAATTTATATCTTATCTTTAATTTGTCCATGATTAACAGTTTTATTCACTTATAATTTACAATTATATTTTAATGTTAAATAGATTTATATTTGTACATAATATATAATATAGATGTACTGTGTACTGCTTAATCTTTCAGTTATATGGTGTATACTCTCTGCGTAATTTTTTTTATGCAGAACTTATATAAATTTTACTACACAGGAGGTTATTTAATATGAATTCATTAAAAGGAACTAAAACAGCTGAAAATTTATTAAAAGCTTTTGCTGGTGAGTGTCAAGCTAGAACTAGATATGACTATTATGCTTCTACAGCAAAAAAAGAAGGCTATGTACAAATATCAGAAATTTTTGCAGAAACTGCTAGAAATGAAAAAGAACATGCTAAAAGATTTTTTAAATTTTTAAATGAAACTTTAAAAGGTGATCAGGTTGTAATAAATGAAGCTGGTTATCCTGTTATGCTAGGAAATACTAAAGAAAATCTTTTATCAGCAGCTGAAGGTGAAAACGAAGAATGGTCAGACCTTTATCCTTCCTTTGCTAATGTAGCTGATGAAGAAGGCTTTAAAGAAATAGCTAGAGCTTTTAGAAACATAGCAAAAGTTGAAGCAGAACATGAAAAAAGATATAGAAAATTATTAGAAAATATAGAAACAAATAAAGTGTTTAAGAGAGAAGAAAAAACATTCTGGAAGTGCATTAACTGTGGATTTATAATAGAATCACAAGAGGCACCTAAAGTCTGTCCATCTTGTGACCATCCACAAGAATACTTCGAATTATACTGTCAAAATTATTAACATAAATAAAAGATGCTGTGTTCAGATGAACACAGCATCTTTTTATTTTTTAAAACCTTATTTTTAGTTATCTTTTTTTACTAAAGTGTATCTTTTTAAATTTATTAATATATATAAAGAAAATGGACATTTTAAGCTAAGATATCCTTTTACCAATTCTTGTTATTCTTTTAC
>CAYYWN010000326.1:0-2911 GCA_964474485.1 uncultured Clostridium sp.
TTTTTAAGATATTCTATTAAATATTTTGCTTCATGCTGAGTATTAGTTACCATGTTAGATAATCCAGCTCCTAAAGATATTTCGATAGCCGATTGATATTTAGGATTTGCCCTTATTATATCTCCTAAAACCCAAACGTTATCAATGTGCCCACGCATATCCCCCTTTTGTATACGCATCATTAACGCTTTAACGGATTTATTATATCCTTCATAATTACTTTCTAAATTTATAAGTGCATTTTTATTAGCTTCTAATTTGCTAATATTTTTATTAATATCTTTTACCTTTATTTCATTATCACTTAAAGCCCTTTTAACAAAAAGAACTTTGCTTCTATTATCCTTTATAGATGTTTCTAATTCATTTGAACTATCTATAAAGTTTTCTTTTTCCTTCGCTATCATAAGGCGTATAGATCTATTTTTGCTTAAAAGGTTATAATAATCTTCACAATAATTATTAAGTTGCTGCCTTTTTTCTTTTAAAGAGTTAATCTCTAGCTCAACTTTTGACTTGTCATTTCTAAATTTTGATTGGCTCCTGAGTATTTCAATAGCATCTTTTCTTAAAATAGAAACTTGTGATTTTAAATTAGATAGCTCACTGTTACATAAATTACTCTCTTCTTCTAAGAGGGATATCTCATGTTTTAGTTTTTTTTCGTAATTTTCATTTTCTTTTAAAGAGTCTTCACTTTTGTTTTTTTCCCTTTTAAAGTCTTCTATCTTCTGCTCTAAGTCTTTTATACTTTCTGTATCTATCTCTATAGTCATTTTTGAATTTTCTAAACGCTCTTTAGTAATTCCTATTTCGGCTTGAAGGGACTGAACTACTTCTTTTAGTTTATAATATTCATCTGTTTTATATTTATTTTTTATAGCAGACTCCTCTAGCAAAGATTCATTTTTTATTAACTCTTCTTTTATACTAGCTTCATCTTTTTTTAATTCACTTAAATCTTTTTCTATTCTCTTTAAGTTACTATTTTGATTTAAAATATTCTCTTCTATAACTGCTATTTTTTTTACTATTAATGATACCTCTAAATCTTTAAGTTTAGATGATAATTCAAGAAATTCTTTTGCTTTTTCATTATCTATTCTTAAAGGCTCTAGTCTCTCCTCATAGGTAAGTAATATATCATTTATTCTTATTAAATTTTGTTCTGTTAAATCAATTTTCTTTTGAGCATCATCTCTTCGTGTTTTAAACTTTACTATTCCTGCTGCTTCCTCTAAAAGTGCTCTTCTATCTTCTGCCTTGCCACTTAATATAGCATCAATTTTACCTTGTCCTATTATAGAATACCCTTCTTTTCCAATACCTGTATCCATAAATAACTCATGTATATCTTTTAACCTACAGGATATGTTATTTATAAAATATTCGCTTTCACCAGATCTATATAGCCTTCTACCTATTGTAACATCCATGTAATCTATAGGTAATTCCCCTTTAGAATTATCAAGTGTTAAGGAAACTTGTGCTAAACCAACCGACTTTCTAAATTCAGTTCCAGAGAATATAACATCCTCCATCTTTCCCCCTCTTAAATTTTTTATACTTTGTTCTCCAAGTACCCACCTTATTGCATCTGAGATATTACTTTTACCACTTCCATTTGGTCCAACTACTCCAGTAACACCTTTTTTAAACTTTAATTCTATCTTATCTGCAAAAGATTTAAATCCCTTTATCTCAATAGATTTTAAAAACATACGTCCACTCCCTTAGCTACTTAAATGCTATTGGCAATAGTCCAATCAAAAATATTAAGATCATCATTCCTAATAAAAATTTGCCTATCTTTTCTCTAGTTTTAATTTTCATATTAGCCTCCTATTTTTTTATAATAGAATAGAAATTTAGAAACTTTTGATTCCCATAAAACTCTATTATAAAATCTCCTCGTTTCAGATTATCATTTACTTTTATAAGAATAGATTTTGATTTAACCTTATCTTTCATTTTATTAAAATATACTTTTTTATTAGCATAAAGTTTAGATAAATCTTTACTTGGCACTTGTATTATTACCTCTGATTTAACTTCTTTTATAGCTTCATATATAATATCATTCCATATATCACCTTCAACTAATTCTCTAAATGCAGGATGAAATGGACCAGATATAACATCTTTATTCTCATTTATATTTTCTGTAGGTTGCAGGCCTATCCTTATAATATTTATATCTTTTTCTATAAGCATCATATAAATTGTTTTAGATATCTCTATTGCCTCTTCTAGTGTATATGGTTTATATACTCCTTTATTGTACATAAGTTCCATAGGAGTATCTTTAATAACAAGAGAAGGATATATCCTGCAAATTTCAGGGCCCATATCTATAACCTTTTTAGTAGTTTCTATATCTTTTTCAAAGTTATCTGATGGTAATCCTAGCATTATTTGATGACCTAAAGTAAATCCATCATCCTTTATAAGTTTAGATGCTTTAATAGCATCTTCCTCGCTATGTCCTCTCCCAGACCTTTTTAAGACTTCTTCATCTAAAGATTGTATACCAAGCTCAATTATATCTACAGAGTAGTCTTTTAAAATATTTAATATTTGCTCATTTATATAGTCTGGTCTAGTGGATAGTCTTATTTTAGATATAAGTTTAGATTCTTTATACATCTTTGCTACAGTTAAAAGTTCTCTTTGTTTTTCTATAGGTATTGCTGTAAAAGTTCCTCCAAGAAATGACTCCTCTATAGTAGCATCTTTATTATTTATAGTTGATAGATATTCATCTATAGTCTTTTTTACTAAATTCGCATTTACCTTTTCTTGTTCTCCTGTTATCTTTTCTTGATTACAAAAGACGCAACTATGTGGACATCCCTCATGAGGAACAAATATAGGAATAACTATATGCTTTTTAATTATTGAACACTCCCTT
>CAYYWN010000327.1:0-2897 GCA_964474485.1 uncultured Clostridium sp.
CCATTATTTTTTAGTATATCAAGTATTGTATCATGAGGTGGTACTAATGAAAAATCTCTTCTGTTAGGTGTTCTTACAAAGCTTGGTGCATCTCCAACAAAAGGTCTTGCTATAACTCTTGCTACTGCATGCTTATCTTTTAAAATGCTTCTTGCTATTTCACACATTTTATACAATTCATCTAAACAAACCATATCTTCATGTGCTGCTATTTGAAATACACTATCTGCTGATGTGTAAACTATAACTTTTCCTGTTTTTATATGTTCTTCCCCTAATTCTTCAAGGATAGCTGTACCGGAAGCTGGTTTGTTTCCTATAATACTTCTCCCAGTTAATCTTTCAAATTCTTTAACTATCTCCTCTGGAAAACCCTTTGGGTAAGTTGGAAAAGCTTCTTCTAAATAAACTCCTGCCATTTCCCAGTGACCTGTAGTTGTGTCTTTACCATTAGACATTTCTTCAAACTTACCATAACACCCTATAGGATTTTTATTATATTTTGTTCCCTTAATCCCATCTATATTGCCAAGTCCTAGTCTTTCCATATTAGGTATTTTAAGTCCACCTACTGAATTTGATACATTTCCTAGTGTATTAGACCCTTCATCTCCATACTTATTTGCATCTGGCAAAGCTCCTATTCCTACACTATCTAACACTATCCATATAACTCTTTCTATCATTTTACGTATCCTCCTTAAATCTCTAATAAATATATTATATTCTTGTAAGCGCTTTCGGCTACCCTATATTTATAAAATGAATTTTAGGTTTTCAAAATATAATTTTGAAAACCTAAAAATAATTTCCTTTATTATAAAATTAGTTCATATTATTTTTGCTTAATCTTATATTTTTCTGATCCCTTTAGCACTAGGTTAGGTAATAAAGTAATCCTTCTTATTTCGTTCTTATTTTTATTATTTAATATATCTACAAGCATTTGCATACCAAGCTTACCCATCTCTACTGATGGTCCATTTACATAACTTATATTAAATCCAAGTATATTTAATATCTCAACTTTGTCAAATGCCACAAGCGAAATATCTTCTGGAATATTTATCTTTTCTTCATATATGGCCTTAAGAGACCCTAGCGTTGTCATGTTACTACAAACAAAAAGAGCGGTAGGCCTGTCCTTCATTTTCATTATATTTTTAGTTATTTTATAAGCAGTTTCCTCTTTATAATCTCCATAAAATGAGTACCTTTCCTCTAACGGTATATTATTCATTAATAATGCCTTCTGGTAACCCAAGTATCTATCCTTTGCTGGTTTAGAATTCATACGACCTGTTATTACACCTATTTTTCTATGACCTTCTTTTATAAGAGCTTCTGTAGCTTCATAGGCTCCTTTTATATTATCAACAAAGACACCATTAAAAGTAGTGTATTTTACATTACCATCTACTAACACTATTGGTATACCCATATTTTCTAAGGTCTTAAGATATTCACTATTAAATTCATCTTCGGCTGAAGTTGGAGCGATTATTATTCCTTGTATTCGTTGCTCTGTTAAAATCTTCAGAGCTCTTAATTCTTTTTCTTTGCTTTCATCAGTATTGCATAATATTATATTAAGCCCACTTTTCTCTGCTACTTCTGTTATTCCTTTAATTACCTCTCCAAAAAATGGATTTACTATATCAGGAACTATAACGCCTATAGTATTAGTCTTATTTTTAGATAGACTTCTTGCTATAGCACTTGGAGTATAATTTAGCTCCCTTATAACCTTTTGTACTCTGATTCTAGTTTCCTCTTTTACATACCCAGAATCATTTAAAACTCTTGATACCGTAGCTAATGATACTCCTGCCTTTTCTGCTATATCACTTATTGTAATCGCCATTTTAATCCTCCTTTATGTTTTAGTGGAGACTTTGAATACGATACCAGAATAAGTAATCCCTAAATATTTAGATACCATTTCTGCTCCAGCACTTTTAAATATTTATAAATTAAACAGGAGCATTTTCTTTAAACAATACTTAGCGATGTTACCGCTTTCACCTAATAATAATAACCTATTTTCTCATTTAATTCAAGTGCCTACTATAACTTTTACATGAATTTTAAGTTATCTTACATAAACTCTATATTTCAGATTCATATACCATTCCACCTTAAAATATAGTATATTTATATAAAATCAAAACCTTGTTTATTATGTTATTTAATATCTAACAATTCTTTAATAGTTCTAATAACACCATTTTCACCATTTTCATAGTTGGTTACAAACCTTGCATGGCTTTTCACATCATCAGGAGCATTTTTCATAGCATAGCTATAGTACGCCTTATCAAACATAGTTAAATCATTATAGTAGTCTCCAAAAACCAAAGTTTCCTCTGGCGTTATACCTAACTTTTGTTGAACTAGAGCAACTGCATTTCCTTTACTGCTTTTTATATTCGTAATATCCATCCAACAACTCCCTGATACTGCCACATGATAACCTTCATTATATTTCCCATTAATTTTTTCTGAAAAGTTCTTTTGAATACCTATATGTTGAATATAACTTAATTTTTGTATATGTATATTTTCATCTAAGTCTTTAAAGTCTTTAAGTATAACTGAAGGTGCATCATCGTAGTTAATCACGCCTATTAAGTCCTTTGAAGGATTTTTAACATAGACTTTATAACTATCTGAAATTATAACTTCTATTCCTTCTTCATCTAAAGTTTCCGCCATCTCCATAACCTCATCTTTATTTAGTGTACCCTCATATAAAACTTCTCCATTATGGTTAAATTGTATTCCTGCACCATTGTTGCATATAAGAATCATCTCATCTTTAACCCTCTTAAAGCCTTCATTTAAGTTAGAATATATTCTCCCACTAGCTACAGCAAAGTATATTCCCCTTTTATTTA
>CAYYWN010000328.1:0-2894 GCA_964474485.1 uncultured Clostridium sp.
TAGCCCCATTTATATGGATTTTATTAACAGCGCTTAAATCTCCAGAAGAAGTATTTGCAAATCCACATGTTATTATACCAAATAAGCTTCAATGGCAAAATTTCATTGAAGTATTTAAATTAAAAAATTTCAGCAGATATTTTTTAAATAGTGTGGTTATTACTATAGCTATTACTGCAGGAGAGCTTATAACAACTATACTTGCAGCCTTTGCTTTTTCCAATTTGGACTTTAAGGGTAAGGATATAATATTTACTTTATTAATTGGAACTATGATGGTACCAGGAGAAGTACTTCTTATACCGAATTTTGTAACCTTGAGTAAGATAAAGTGGATAAATACTTACAAGGCATTAATTATACCTTGGTGTACAAGTGTAACTTCAATTTTCTTTTTAAGACAATATTTTTTTAATATACCAAAGCAACTTTATTATGCAGCAAAGGTAGATAACTGTAGTGACTTTAAATATTTAATTAAAGTTGTTATACCTATTGCAAGGCCAGCTATATTTACTATAGCAATACTTAAAATAATTAATAGTTGGAATTCTTTTATGTGGCCTTTAATTATGACTAATTCAGAGAAGATGAGGACCTTACCAATTATCTTAGCAAAGTTTTCTTCGGAAGTAGGAATGGATTACCATATGTTAATGGCAGCTTCAACTATAATTATAACACCAATGATTATAATATTTATATTTTTATCAAAATACATAATTAATGGAGTTAGCAAAGGTGGAATTAAAGGATAAATACTATATTTAATGTTAGTTTTTAAATTTTAACTGTGGTTTAAAATTATACCTAAAATCAAAATTGTATTTATTTGATTTAAATATTAATATAATATTTAAATTTAAGAGGGGGTTTTACATAATGAAAAAAAGAAGTATAGCAATTATATTAGCAGGAGTAATGTCATTATCAATGATAGGTTGCTCAACAAAAACAGAGAGTAGAGATGATAAAAAGGAAACTATTATAGAAACAGAAATTAAAGAAAATGTTGAAATAGACTTTTGGCATTCTATGAAAGGTGAAAATGAGGAGGCTTTAACAAAAATAACTAAAGATTTTGAAGAAAAAAACCCTAAAATTAAAGTTAACCTTGTAAATCAAGGAGGGTATAGAGAATTATTTGAAAAGTTAATGGGAGGTGCAAAAAGCAACACGCTTCCTACTATGACTCAAATATATAATAATAGACTTACTTGGTACATAGATAAGGAGTTAGTTGAAGATTTAAATGCCTATACATTAAATGATAAAGTTGGTATGAAAAAAGAAGAAGTAGAAGATATACCTAAAATATTTTATGAAGATGGAACCTTTGGTGATAAACAATATACATTACCTTTTAATAAAAGCCAAATGGTGCTTTATTATAATGAGGACATGTTAAAAGAAAAGAATGTTTCTGTACCTAAAACTTGGGATGAATTTAAAGATGCAGCAAAAAAACTTACTGTAGATTCCAATAATGATGGGAAGCCAGAAGTTTATGGAGTAGCATTTGAAAATAATATTTCAACAGATATAGGAATTTGGGTAAGACAATGTGGCGGAGAAATAATTAACGAAAAAGATGATAAAATTAACTTTAACACTAAAGAAACAAAAGAGGCTGTAGAATTTATAGGAGGAATGATGAAAGATAAAGTAGCTATACTGGCAGGTGAAGACAAAAACACTAATAATACTTTTATTAAAGGAAATGCAGCAATGTGTGTAGCTTCAACTTCGGCGATTCCTTATATTCAAAAAGGCTTTAAAGGAAAATGGTTTTCAGCACCACTACCAGTAAATAAAGAAGATGCTCAACTTTACTATGGCACAAATGTAGCAATGTTTAATACAGCAACTAAAGAACAAAAGCTTGCTGGATGGTTTTACTTAAAGCATTTAATTAATGCTGAAAATACTGCATATTTTTCCATGAAAACTGGGTATATGCCAGTTAGAACATCAGCTATAAAAAGTGAAGAATATCAAAAATTCTTAAAGGAGAGTCCAGTAAAAGCAGTTCCAATGCAAACTTTAGATAACGGGTGGACAGGAAGTAGATCTATTGGTTCAATACCAGCTTTAGATATCTTAGGAGAAGAGCTAGAGCAAGTATTTAGTGAGAAAAAGACTATAGATGAAGCTCTTAAAGATGCTCAAGAAAAAGGCGAAAAGGCTATGAAGGAAGCTAAAAGTAACTAAGTGATAATAGCAGGTAAATTTTATTTATCTGCTATTATCTTATAAGTGGAAGGAGTAATATTATGGAAAGAAGTAGAAAGATATGCATAGTTCCTCATTGCTTTTTAAATGCAAATTCAAAGGTAGAGGGACCTTGCAGATATAAAGCTGTATTAAAGCCTTTAGTCTATGCTTTGATTGAAAGAGATTATGGGATTATACAACTTCCTTGTCCTGAACTAACATTTTATGGACTGAGAAGATGGGGACATGTGAGAAATCAATTTGATAATCCATATTTTAGAAAACATTGTAGAGAAATATTACAACCAATAATTTTGCAAATAAAAGAATATGAAGCAAATGATTATGAAATAAAACATATAATAGGAGTAAACGGAAGCCCAAGTTGTGGAATAGATGTAAGCTGTGGATCTAATAGCTGGAAAGGCGAAATATCACAGATAGAAAATATAGAGGATTTAAAAAAAGATATAACCTATGATAATAAAGCAGGAATATACATGGAAGAGTTTATGCAGTTATTAAAACAAGAGGGTATTGAAATTAATTTCCTTTGAATTAATGAAAAAGATATAGATAAATACGACTTTAATAAGATCTTATAAAATATGGGGATGTACCATTGGTATACATCCCTTTTTTTATAAAACATTTAAGTTTACAATATTTTGTTAACTAAA
>CAYYWN010000329.1:0-2893 GCA_964474485.1 uncultured Clostridium sp.
ACTTTCCTGCATTGGTTTTACCTAAAAAGGTTATGTGTATTCTATTTGAATTTGGTGTAGTATTCAATATAATAACCTCCTAGAAGAATAGATCTCTTTCTCCATTTTTTATTTTTTCTCAGTTTTTAATTAATGTCTTTTTTATAGCTTTATTTTTCACATTGTTTAATTCTTCTTTTGTTAGGTTTTCTCCTTTTTCTCTTACCTCTGCATCACCATAGTCTTCTATAAATTCTTGAAATGTCATTATAGCATTTGGCTGGCACATATTTTGGATCTCACCGGTTTTGCAATGCTCATAAACTTCTCTCCAACTCTGCCACTTCTATAACAAGCAGTACAATAGCTTGGGATATGTCCATGGTTTACAATGGCTTTTAATATTTCTAAAGGACTTCTACCATCCTCTATTGAGAATTGATTGATATCCTTTGTGCCTTCTTCGTGCTCTTTATATCCACCAACTCCTGTGCAAGAGCCAGCACTTACTTGAGTAATACCATATTCTATAGCACCTTTTCTCATTTCAGCAGACTCTCTTGTGGATAAAATAAGCCCTGTAAATGGCACTGCGATTCTTAATATTGAAACTATCTTTTTAAAACATTCGTCATCTACTAAATTGGGGAATAATTCAAGAGCCATACCCTCAGCCTTTTTAAGTCTAGGCATAGATATGGTATGAAAACCTACCCCAAATTCTTTTTCAAGATGATCATTATGAATCATTAAGGCTAAAACTTCAAATTTATAAGGGGCAAGACCAAAAAGTACGCCAGCACCTACATCATCAATACCAGCTTCCATAGCTCTATCAAAGGATGTTAAGTGATATTCATAGTTACCCTTTAAGCATTTAGGATGCATGCTTTCATAGGTAGGTTTATGATAAGTTTCTTGGAATAGGATATAGGTTCCAATTTCAGCTTTCTTTAACTTTTTGTAGTTTTCTACAGTAGTAGCTGCTATATTAACATTAATTCGTCTTATGGTACCATTAGAATTTTGTGTAGAATATATGGTTTTTATACTTTCTGTAATATAGTCTATATCACAGTTTACTGGATCTTCACCTGCCTCTAGTGCAAGTCTTTTGTGTCCCATTTTTTCAAGTATCATAACTTCATTTTTTATTTCCTCTTGTGTGAGCTTTCTTCTAGTGAATGAATTACATTTTTTATATCCACAGTAAACGCAATTGTTTACACAATAATCACTTATATAAAGTGGAGCAAATATAACAATTCTATTTCCGTATATATCTTTTTTTATGTCTCCTGCTACTTTAAACATTTTATTTAAAAGAGTCTCATCTTTTATTTGAAGTAGTATAGCTATATCCTCATGACTTAGCTTTTCCTTCCTACAGGCCTTGTCTAAAACCTTTTGTATCTCGGAGCTCGTAGCATCTTTTGCATTATTAAGTAGTTTTTCTATATATTCATGATCTATAAACATTTAAATATCCTCCCTTATAATCTCTAGTGTATAAGGTATTGTAAGCTCCTTATAATAGCTATTTGGACAAAGACTACACATAAGTAAAGTAGTCTATAATTTTTGATGGGTAAACAGTATTTTAACCTAGTTATTTTCTATTCCAAAGGGTGCTATCGCCTCGGGATAAATCTAAAGAAAACCCTGCATTTATAATTCTATTTTCTATGCAATTTCGACATTCAGCAGCTTCGTCTCCTGTACAAATTTTATTATCATAGAGCATGTACTTAGCCCTAGCTGTGGTAGGGGATAGGTTTGGCATTACTACATTAGCCCCAGCTTTTAATCCTTGCTCTCTTCCCATTGGACTTATGGTACCTAAGGCGGTAGTTGCTGGAAGTAACACCTCTGGAAGGAGCAGTCTTACAATAGAAAGTAAGGTGGCGGTAGTTTCTACGGTTCCTGAAGGTTCATCTTTAAATATGGTATCCTTATGGGGTATGAAGGGTCCAAGTCCTACCATATGTGGCTGTAACTCTTTCAAAAACAATAAATCTGCTACAAAATCTTCATTTTTTTGGCCTGGGATACCTACCATGAATCCAGCTCCCACTTGGTATCCTATGTCTTTTAAGTTTTTTAAACATTGAATCCTAGTTTCAAGTTCCATACTTACATGAATTTTTTTGTATAATTCTTTTGAAGCTGTTTCGTGTCTTAAAAGATATCTGTCTGCTCCAGCATCATAATATCTTTTATATGAATCATAACTTTTTTCACCTATAGACAGTGTAATTGCGCAGTCCTTATAATTTGTTTTTATAGCTTTTAATATTTGAACTAACTTCTCATCGGTATAATAAGGATCTTCTCCACCTTGAAGTACGAAGGTTCTGTATCCAAGGTTATAGCCAGAATTACAACAATCTAAAATTTCCTCTAAAGAAAGCCTGTATCTTGTTGCATTTGTATTGCCACCACGGATGCCACAGTAAAGGCAGTTGTTTTTGCAGTAATTAGTAAATTCTATAAGACCTCTCATATAGACCTTATTTCCATAATGATTAAGTCTTGTTTCATGAGCTTTAGAAATTAAATACTTTTTACTTTCTACATCTATATTGTTAAGAAGATATAATAAGCTTTCAGAACTAAGATTATTTTTTTCATATAATTCATCTATTATTTCTTTTAAATTTATATCTAGATTTTTATTTAGAGCATTCACATAAATTTTATTATTCGTATCCATAGTTATATCTCTTTCTTTGATATAGAAGTTTTGATATACACATTATCTATATTTCCAAGCTTACCGGTAAGGCTATTTATTTCATCTAATTCCCCCACCACGGTGATAGAAATCACAGAAATTCCATGCTCATCAAAGGGGATACCCATTCTTCCTTTTATAATGCCTTTAAAGCTAGAAATAATTTCATTAAATTTTTGT
>CAYYWN010000330.1:0-2884 GCA_964474485.1 uncultured Clostridium sp.
TTTTGGAAGAGTATTTGGGATGCTTCCTGCAAGAACTAAAAAATCGCCTTCTTTAATAGCTTCTAGCTTACTAAACAATTCGTGAAGCTCTTCCTTATTTATATAAGGGCCTCTTCCATTTATCTCTGATTCTTCCTTAGATTTTAACTTTACATTTATTCTTGACATACCATTATTTAATTTAATAAAATCTGTATGAACACCCTTTGATTTCACTCTTCTTTCTATCTCGTCGCCAGTAAATCCAGCTATACATCCAAGAGCTACACTTTCAACTTCTAAATTGTTTAAAACAGTAGACACATTAATGCCCTTACCACCTGCGTAAATTTCTTCATAAGATGTTCTATTGACACTTCCAAGGTTAAAATCATCAACCCTAACTATATAGTCTAAAGCTGGATTAAAAGTAATAGTATAAATCACTTTATAATCACCTCCAATATTTCTGTTAAACCTTTATATTTATTATCCAAAAGTTTCGTTGTAATTATACTTGCCTTTGAAATCTTTCCAAAAGTTATAGAACTTATTTCATCAAATTTAGAATCATCGGCTAGTATATATGCTGATCTAGCTCTATTTAAAGCCTCTTCTTTAACTAATGCTTCCTTAATATCAGGAGTCGTATAACCTCGCTTAATTGATATGCCATTAACACCAAAAAAACCTTTAGTAAAGTTATATTTCTTTAGACTACTAATTGCTTCAATTCCAACTATGGCTTCTGTAATACCCTTTACTTCTCCACCTAATATATAAGTTTTAAAATCATTTTGAATAAGTTTTTTAGCATGACCTATAGCATTTGTCACAAATACAGCCTCTTTTTCCTTTATGAAATCTATCATAAGTTCTGTAGTAGTTCCTGCATCTAAATACACAAAATCATAAGGCTTTATAAGTGATGCTGCATATTTTGCTATTTCAAGCTTTTCATTAGTTTTGAGTCCTTGCCTTACAACAACCTTATCTTCCCTAGTATTAATATCCTTATCTAAGGCCATTGCCCCTCCATGAACCTTATTTAGTTTTCCATCTTTATGAAGTGCATTTAAATCTCTTCTAATTGTAGATTCAGATGCATTTAATTTTATAACTAAATCACTAACATGAACCACAGAATTATTCTTTAATTCTTCAAGAATTAATTCATATCTTTCTTCTGTTAACATCTCTATCACTTCCTAATTACATATTACATCTATCTTAAAAATAAATCAACCATTTTCATTCAAATTCATTCATAATAATTTATATATGATTAAATTCATTCATGTTTAATCATAAAAAAGCGCTACTTCATTTAAAGCAGCGCTTATACCCTCCTACTAACTCTTCCACATAGATGGCCTTAATATAATTAACATTGGATATATCTCAAGTCTTCCTGCTAACATACAAAATGAAAAGACTATTTTGCTAAGTGGTGAAAAACTACTAAAGTTACCTATAGGGCCTACCACCTTAAACCCAGGTCCTATGTTACCAATAGTTGCAAACACCGATGTTACTGTGCTTTCAAAATCCATTCCATCTATAGATACAACTAGCACTGCTATTACAATAAGTGCCATATATGCAAATATAAATAGACCTACCTCAGATATAACTTTATCATCAACTACCTTGCCATCAAGCTTTACTGAATTAACCATCCTAGGATGAATTATTTTATTTATATCCCGTTTTATAGCCTTAAATAAAAGCACTATACGAACAGTTTTAATTCCTCCACCAGTAGAACCTGCACAACATCCTGTAAGCATTAGTAGTGCTAAAATTGACTTACTAAGTGTGGGCCAAAGATCAAAGTTAGCGGTAGCATAACCAGTAGTTGTTACAATGGAGGCAACTTGAAAGGAGGACTGCCTAAAAGATTCCCATAAAGAATTTCCATTTAATCCTTTAATATTAAAAGCTATTATAACCATAGAAACAAATACCATCAAAAAATAATACTTTACCTCTTCATTTTTAAAAGCCTGCTTTATATTTCCTGTAATAATATGAAAATATACTGTGAAATTAACTCCAAAAAGTAACATAAATACAGTTATAATAACTTCCACATAAACATTATTGTAAGCACCAACGCTACTATTCATATTAGAAAATCCTCCTGTACCTGCTGTACCAAAGGCATGAACTAAAGCATCATAAAAATCTAGACCTGCAAATAAAAGTAATATTATTTGAATTATTGTCATTACAAAATATATTAAATACATTATCTTAGCAGTTTGTTTTATCCTAGGAACAACCTTACCTGGCGCAGGACCTGGACTTTCTGCCCTTAATAAATGTATAGTGTTTCCCCCAATAGATGGCATAAGTGCTAAAGTAAATATCAAAACTCCCATACCACCTATCCAATGAGTAAAACTCCTCCAAAACAAGATCCCCTTAGGTAGAGATTGTACTTCTTGTAAAATAGTAGCACCTGTAGTTGTAAATCCTGATACTGTCTCAAATATACAATCTACAAAGGAAGGTATTGATCCACTTATGTAAAATGGAAGAGCTCCAAAAATAGATATAGCAACCCAGCAGATAGCAACAGCTAAAAACCCATCCTTAGCATAAAATGCTTTTTTCTTAGGCTTTATTAAAGACATCAATATTCCTGAAACTAACATTATTATAATAGTTACAATAAAACTATTAGCATCACCACCACCATAATATAAGGATACAATAAGCGGTAAGATCATAACTAAAGCTTCATATTTTATAACATTTCCAAGCACCTTTAGTACCATTAGGTAATTCATATTAAAGTCCTCCCTCAAGGAGTATATCGTTTATTCCCATTACATTATGTCTTTCCGTTACTATAATTACGCTATCATTAATTTTAATAATATCATTTCCCCCAGGAATT
>CAYYWN010000331.1:0-2876 GCA_964474485.1 uncultured Clostridium sp.
ATCCTTTGTTTTAGGATTTTTGATTATATATGCAAATAATTATTTAATAAAAAGAAGAAAAAAAGAATTTGGAATATATATGACGCTAGGAATGGAAAAAGTAAGTTTATCTAAAATAATTTTTATAGAAACTTTATTAGTTGGAATAATATCTTTAGCTATAGGATTAGGTATAGGGGTGCTTTTATCACAAGGGTTATCAGTACTAACAGCAAAAATGTTTGAAGTAAATCATACTAAATTTAAATTTATTTTTTCATCAAGTTCAATGATAAAGACTTTACTTTGTTTTGGTGGTATATATTTAATTGTATTATTGTTTAATTCAATAACTATAAGAAAAGTTAATCTTATTGATTTGTTAACATCATCAAGAAAAAATGAAAATATAAAGATAAGAAATATTTGGATTTCAGTAATAACATTTATTATAAGTTGCATTATAATTGGATATGCATACTATATGACTTTAAAGGGTGGAGTAGCTGAATTAGATTTTAAAGTAAACGGCTTAAGTATATTATTAGGTACAGTTGGAACGTTTTTATTTTTCTTTTCTTTATCAGGATTTTTATTAAAGCTTGCTCAAGCTAATAAAAAACATTATTTAAAAGGTCTAAATATGTTTGTATTAAGACAAATAAATAGTAAGATAAACACAGTATTTATATCTATGTCTTTTATATGCTTAATGCTATTTTTCGGAATTTGTATGTTTTCAGGAGGCCTTGGTATAAATAGCGCCATGAATGCAGATATAAAAGATTTAACCCAATATGATTTAACATGTTGGAATTTTAATGGAGCTAATATAGAAAAGGTATTAGAGGAAAATGGAGTAGATTTAAGTAAGTATTCTGGTGAATATGTAAGCTACACAAATTATAATAGTGGTTTAAAATATAATGATATTTTATCAGCGGAAGGAAAAGAAAAACTTAAAAACTATTATCCCGTAAGCTCAAATCAAGCAGTTCAAGTTATAGGAATATCAAAATTTAATGAAATCATGAAGATGGCAAAGAAAGATATGATTAAATTGGACAAGGATGAATATGCAATCTTTACAGATTTAAAAGATTCTATAAAGGTATTTGATAAGGTTTTAGATTCCAATAAGGAAATAAATGTAAATGGGTTTAGGTTAAAACCAAGTGAAGTTAATGTAATGGAAGTTGTTGCTTATGATTATATGATGAAACGTAATGTATGTACTATTATAGTTAATGATTCTGTTACAGAAGAGTTAACAGCTGTAAGTTCTTTCTTAAACTTAAATTATAACAAAAATAATAGCGATATAGAAAAATTAATTAAAGATGAAATAGACCCTTTAGTGGAAAAGGAAAAAGGTAGTTTGTATTATATTACAAGAGATGAGTTAGTGGCAGAATCATCAAGTTTTGGAGCGATAGTATCTTATCTAGGTATTTATATTGGAGGAGTATTTTTAATAACTTCAGCAGCTATATTAGCCCTTCAACAGCTATCTGAATCAACAGAAAATGTAGAAAGATATAACCTATTAAGAAAAATAGGGGTAGATGAAAAGGAAGTTAATAGATCTTTGTTAAGTCAAATAGCAATATACTTTATAATGCCATTATCCTTGGCATTGATACATTCCATAGTGGGACTAAAATTTTCTGGGAAAATAATAGAGCTAGTTGGGGGCACAGGAGCAATGAATAACGTATTAATTTCACTATTTGTATTAATCCTTATATATGGTGGATATTTTATAGCAACTTATTTTGGAGCAAAGAAAAATATAAGTCAAAGAATATGAGAGGTCCCCTCGAGGGAACAGGAAATTACCAGGTGTAATGCAACAAATAGTGTTTTATTGCAATTAAGAAAAGCTTAAATAGCAACCATGAAAACGTTGACCTTAGAGGAAGGTATGTCAGCATAAAGATGCAGATTATGGATGGAAATTATACAATTATTAAATAATAGGCTATATTTTTAAGAATATCTAACTAAATTGAAACTTTATTTATTACTTTTGAAAATTAAAATTTATATATAAAGATTACTTGTTAAAGTATTGACAGCCTTGTTATAAAGGAGTTTTATAGGAGTCAATTAATGCTTAAATCTTAAGTTTTTCTATTAAAATTTAGAAAAACGTTTGTAGATATAATAAGTGTTAATTGACTTTCCCCTATAGGGTATGGAATATAATTTAATTATAATAAGATATTCAGCACGGTATTAATAGGTTATTAACAAGCTATAAAATTAAGTGTTAATAAAATAACAATGCAAAGGATATTTATTAGTAAATTAATATATAAATTATTTTTATTGAAGGTGGTTTTATTTTATGAATGAAGTTTCAACAGCGGTAAATATAGAGGCAATTGCTGCAAAAAAGAAATTACAAAGTAATTTTTTGAAAAAGGGTATATCCCTAGCTTTATTTTCAGGACTTGCCTATGGATTATATACTGCATTTTTAACTATGGGTATGACTAAAGGAGTTTGGGGAGATTGGTATGGTGCTAATACAAAAGGCTTATCAACATTTGTTGTGGTTTACTTAATTGCAGCACTTGGAAATGCAATAAATGATGTCTGTAGTGCTGTTTGGGCTCTTTCATATGCAGGAATTAAGGGTAAATTAAAAGATTTTTTTAGGTGTATTAATACGCCTCCAGGACGTATTATGATAGTTGCAGCACTTATAGGTGGACCTGTAGCTGGTACAGCTTATGTTATAGCTATTCAAATGGCTGGTTCGATAGCTGTTCCAATATCAGCACTTTGCCCTGCAATTGCTGCCATATTAGGTAAAGTATTATATAAACAGAAATTAAATAAGCGTATGGCATTTGGGATATTTATATGCGTAAGTGCAAGTTTCTTAATTG
>CAYYWN010000332.1:0-2873 GCA_964474485.1 uncultured Clostridium sp.
CTCCATGCTTACATCATATCCAAAAATATTAAGTAATGAATAAATAAGCATCGATCCATGACCTGCTGAAAGCACAAATCTGTCTCTATCAATCCAGTTTGAATTTTTAGGATTATGCTTTAAATGTTTAACCCATAATGTATAGGACATAGGCGCACATCCAAGTGGTAATCCTGGATGACCAGAATTTGCCTCTTGTATAGCCTCTGCTGAAATAACTCTTATTGTGTCAATAGTTAATTTATCGATATTCATCTAATAAATCATCCTTTCTTCTTTTAGTATTATCTTTGTTTAACTTATCCCATGAATAGTTGTTTTAATTTTTAATTGAATTTAAGTTTCAAGCTGAAACTATATTATCTTTCTTTTAATATCATATATTTTAATATCATATCAAAAGTAAAATCTCATCTCCTAGTTTACCACACTAGCTTTTTTTAGAAAATAGTAAATAACATAAAAAACTTATTGCTAAGCTAAATACGGAAAACATTAGCGCTATCATTAAAAATACACTTAAATAAACGTTATATCTAATCAATTGTAGCTTATATTGTGCAGTATTTACACTAAAATATACAAGAACTATATTTACTATAAATATAAATACAAATAAAACTAAAAATCCATCTTTGCCATTTTCTATATCTGCTTTGCTTAATGCAATATGAGATGATACACATATAGCAATTGTTATAAATATCCAAAATTTAGCATCATATAAGTTCTTTATACTAAAAACACCTTTTAAAAGTATCTTTGCCAAATTTAATAGTGATATTGCCAAATTATTATCTATTTTATCACTAATTATACCATAAACAATATATTTTTTTAATGTCTGAAAGGATTCTGGAACGAGAAAATATAATCCTAGTATTAAGGAGGCTGTGCCACTAAATATAGGTCCTAAAGCTATAAATAAATTTCCTATCCTTTGGTATAAACTATTTTTATTGTAACTATGCTTAACATATCCTAGTACTCCACTTTCATCTTTAGTATTTAAAAGTTTTATATCCACAATTTTGTGGTTAAACAATATGCACATTATAGCATGCCCTATCTCATGAATTGGAGTTCCAAGCCAAGCTGTTATAAATATTCCTTTCCTTCCTAAAGACCTTTGCATAAATCTTTTTGAAATTTTCTCAAATAACCCTAAAACTAATCCTACGCAAAGAATTAACGCAGTAAAATGTATCATTTGCATTATAGTAACTTTTGATACTTCTAGTAATAATCCCATCATTGTGTCACCTCGGATAAATTATATCATATATATTTAATTATAAAAATCAACAAAAAATACACTTACTAAAGCAATCTAAAATCTTCAAGTAAGTGTACTCTTTTTTTAATAAATATAAAAAAGTCTAAAAATAAAAAGTTCAGTGTGTATTTTATTCTAATCCAAAATGTACAATCAACTTATGATAATACTATAAATGGGCCTTGTATATCAAGTGTTAAAAAATGAATTATTCTACTAAAAAGTTTCTTCTAAAAATAGCTTAAATAGAAACCTTACCCATCGCTATAGCTATTATCATGATAATAGCTATTATAATCATAACTAGCATAGCGGCTTTCTCTTTACTTGTGATAGACTGACCTTTTTCCTTTTTAGCTTTTATATAAAAACCTATGCCTGTAGCATACATTATAAATGCTAATGCTAAATATGCTACTCCCACTGCATATATGACGTAAGTTGAATATACACAAGCTAATATACATACAATTTTTTCTTTAATACAATTTTTTTGATTTTTAAAAGTCTTTAATGCGAACATAGAAGATAACAAATATGGAACTAATATATTAGTTGTAGCTATATGAGTTACTATGTAGTAGCCCTTTTGTAGGGCTGGTGATAACATACCTAGTAGTATAATCTGTGATGCAACCATTGAAAATAAAAGTGCATTAACTGGTACTTTTTTATCATTGACCTTTTTAAACCATTTTGGCATTAAGTTATCTTGCTTCGCTGGAAGATACAATATTTCTGTAGTTATTAGATTCCAACATAACAAGGCACCTAAAAGAGAAATCAAAATTCCAAGTTTAACTATAATTCCTCCAGTATCTCCTAATGATGTTTTTGCTAAGACTAATGCTAATGGGGTTTGTGCAGATAATAGTTCCTTAGCTGGTAAAATCCCCATAGATATTACGGATATTAGCATGTAAAATATTGCTGTAATAATTAATGCAATTATTGTACTCTTAGCAACTGCATTTTGAGACTTTGCCCTATCTGATAAAACTACTAATCCTTCAACGCCTACAAAACACCATAAAATACTTCCCATAGAGTCACTTATCTGTTTTCCTAAAGTGACCTCCTTACCATTAGATGCTAAAATAGTCTGCCAGTTCGGTACGTTGAATATATCTGCTGAAAAAACTAATATACCTAATACAATAACTAAAATTAAGGGTATAACTTTAGCTATTGTAATAACCAAATTAAGCTTACCAGCTTCTTTAATTCCTCTTTTTATCAAAAAATAATATGTCCATAAAAGAATAGATCCAAATATAAAAGATATGCTCGGTGGCATAGAATAGTTCTCTCCAATTAAACTATTTATAGTTTTAAAAATCAAAAATATAAAAGCCATATTTCCAAGTAGAGAACTCGTCCAGTACCCCCAAGCTGAATTAAATCCTACAAAATCTCCATAACCTGTTTTAGCATAAGAATAAATCCCACCCTTTAATTCGGGTCTTTTATTTGAGAGCATATAAAATACAAATCCTATCATTATAACTCCCGTGACACCTATTAACCATGATATAAGAACAGCCAATGGATTTGCAGTTGTTATAAGGTCTATAGGACTATTAAAAATACCAGATGC
>CAYYWN010000333.1:0-2867 GCA_964474485.1 uncultured Clostridium sp.
CCAAGCTCTTTTATATGAGTAATAGTTTTATCTAAATGCTTTTCTGATTCATAATGTACCGTAATAATATCTGCCCCTGCTTTAGCAAACTCTTCTATATACTTTGATGGTTCCTCTATCATAAGGTGTACATCAAATTCTTTCTTTGTATAAGATCTTATAGATTTAATAATTGGCATACCAAAACTAATATTAGGTACAAATCTCCCATCCATAACATCTATATGTATAATATCTGCCTCACTATTGTCTAGTCTTGTTATATGTTCTCCTAATTTTGAAAAATCTGCTGATAATATTGAAGGTGCTATTTTTACCATTTCTTTCTCCTCCCCATAATTTCTTCTAATGTTTTAATATAAAAATCATATCTAACTCTACTTATGTTACCTTCTTCTAAGGCTTCTTTTACTTTACACCCTGGCTCTTTATTATGAAGACAAGAATTAAACTTACACTGCCTATAAGGTAAAAACTCTGGAAACAGATATTGAAGTTCTTCCTTAGACATAAAGTCCACATCTAAAGTAGAAAAACCAGGGGTATCTAATAAAAATCCTTCTTCTACTTGAATTAGTTCACTATGCCTTGTAGTATGCTTTCCTCTACCAATTTTTTTACTTACTTCACCAGTTTCCATCTTATAATTTCCTATAAGACTGTTTAATATGGTTGATTTTCCTGATCCAGAAGGACCACAAAGTACTGTTACATTATCTTTAAGTCTTTTTTTAAGTGGTTCTAGATTCTTTTCTTCTCTTGCATTTATAAATAAAAGTTCATAACCTAAATCTCCTAAAATATCTTTAATATAAAGATATTCATCTTTTTCACACAGGTCTATTTTATTTATACATATTATAGATTGTATATTATTGTATTCACAAAGTAATATAAACCTATTTAAAAGTTCTATATTAAGATCTGGGTCTTTAATTGCAAAAACTATAAACGCTTGACTTACATTGGATACCATAGGTCTTGTAAGTTCAGAGCTTCTCTTATAAATCTTTTCTATTACGCCCTTACCGTTTTCTACTGTTATTTCAACTTTATCACCAACCATAGGGGTAAGTTCATCATATCTGAACTTACCCCTAGCCTTACACTCAAAAACTTCATCTACAGTATCTATATAGTAAAATCCTCCGATGCCTTTTGTTATTATCCCTTTCATGTATAGCCTCCATTATTAATAAGTTATGGCTTTTTAATCCCATCTGTTGTTTCATCTTCTTTTTTTACAGGCTCTGGCTCTTTATAGACGTAATATTTTATATTAATAGTGGATCCTGGTTCTACTTTGGTACCTGCTTCTATTGATTGATAAAATACCTTTTGATCTTTACCTTTATCCGTAGTTTCTTCAGTAGATTTATTTACAGTTAATTTAGCATTTCTCAAAGCATTTTCAGCATCATTAATATTTGCATTTATTACATTTGGAACAGCAATTAAAATAATCTTAGGCCCCTTACTCACAACTAAATTAATTTTTGTGCCTTTTTCTACTTGTTTATCTGCTCCTGGATCTTGTTTTATTACATTATCTTTGCTTACTGTATCACTAAAATCAGAATCTATACTTCCAACTTCAAGTTCATAACTCTCTATCATGTCCTTAGCTGATTTTAAATCTATATTTTTAAGATCTGGAACCTTTATAGAGGGAATACCCCCACTTACAATAACCTTCACCACAGATCCTTCCTTCACAATCTGTCCTTCCTTAGGATTTGAATCTATTATTGTACCTTCTTTTTTATCACTTTTTTCTGTACCTGCTACCTCAATTTTTAATTTATTATCTTCAAGTAACTTTTTAGCCTCTTCTTTTGTTAGATTTAATATTTGAGGTACTGTTACCTCTTTATCCTTTTTAGCTGCAAGAGATGATCTGTCTATTAAATAAGCACTTAATAAACCTAATGATATAGCTAACACAGCTATTAGGGATAATATTATTATCTTTTTACTCTTTTTTGTAATTCCTTTTTTTCTATAATCATCTTCATGGTCTTCATCATTATCATTTATACTGTTTTTATCTTTTTCTAACTCTTCTTGAAGTAAAGCCTGGTTTACAGGATCCATTATTCTAGTAAATCCATTATCTGTATTAGCATGCTGAATCTGAGAATCTGGATTCTTTTGTATTTTAATTAAGTCACTAATCATATCTTTAGCTGTTTTATATCTTTTAGATGGTTCTTTTTCTATGGCATTTAATATTAATTTATTTAAACTTTCGGGTATATTTTGAACAATCTGTTTAGGTGGTATTGGTGTTTCTTGTATATGTTTTAATGCTACAGAAACTGGGCTTTCAGCTTCGAAAGGTACTCTCCCTACAACCATTTCATATAATACTATTCCTAATGAATATATGTCAGTTCTAGCATCAATGTAGGACCCCTTTGCTTGCTCTGGAGAAAAGTAATGAGCCGAACCCAATATCTTTTTAGAATTAGTTATAGTGGCTGAATCTGGTGATTTTGCTATACCAAAATCTGTTGCTTTTAAAACGCCTTCTTCTGTAACTATAATATTTTGTGGTTTTATATGTCTATGAATTATATTATTTCTATGAGCACAATCTAATGCCTTTGAAATTTGTATACCATAATCCAAAACCGTATCATAAGGTAGTCTTCCATTTTCTTTAATAACTTCCTTTAATGTTTTTCCTTTTACATACTCCATAACAATATAGTTTATATCACCTTGACTTCCCACATCAAAAATATTAACTATATTATTGTCAGATAAGTTAGCAATGGCTGTTGCTTCCTTTTTAAATTTATCAACTAGGTCACTATCTGATACAAACTCTTTTTTTAAAATTTTCACTGCATCAAATCTGTTTA
>CAYYWN010000334.1:0-2863 GCA_964474485.1 uncultured Clostridium sp.
TATATGCTCTTATAACTCCACCTTCAGAAGAATAGCTTCCGGTATTTTTTAATCTTTCTAATTCATAAAGAGCTCTTACTTTAGCTTGTTTTGGAAGCTTTGCTTTTTTTATTTTATTTTTATATTTAGTTATCTCTTTTTTATCTTCGTCTTCTTCCCCTAATTCTTTTTGAATAGCCTTTAATTGTTCCCTTAAATAATAATCCTTTTGAACTTTATCTATTTTGCTCTTTACCCTTACGCCAATCTTTTTTTCTATATTTAAAATTTCAAGTTCATTATTTATAACTACGATTAATTTTTCTATTCGCTTAGCTATATCAAATACTTCTAAAAGATCTTGCTTTATATCACCTTTAAGCATTAGATAAGAACTAATTATATCAGATAACCTACCTGGATCCTCCATGTCATCAAAGCTAATTAAAGCTTCTGAAGGTATAGTAGCTGATAACTTTATATAATCTTCAAATACTTCTCTAAGTGTTCTAACTAAAGCTTCACACTTGTTATCTTTTATATAGTCGCTTTCTTCTAATACACTAATTTGTGCTTTATAAAAAGGCTCTTTTTCTACATATTTTATAACTTTTGCTCTATTTAACCCCTCTACTAATACTCTTACAGTATCTCCTGGTAACTTCAATATTTGTTTTATACTACATAAAGTTCCTACAGTATAAATTTCACTTTCTTCTGGTTCTTCTATCTTTGCATCTTTTTGAGATACAAGAAATATTTCCTGATCCCTCATCATAGCTTCCTCTAATGCAGCAATAGATTTTTCTCTACCTACATCAAAATGTAAGACCATATAAGGAAAAATAGTTATTCCTCTTAAAGGAATAAGAGGAATTTCTTTTACTTTTTTGTCCATTTTCTTACCTCGTTTCTCTGGTATATTATACAGTAATTTTAATTTTTTTATAAATAAATAGTAAAATATATGCTTTAAATATCAAATGATTCTAATTATCAAACTGTTTTAGATACACTTATATATATTAATCAATCTTATTTAGTATACACATATTACGATTAAATTTCAATTATTATATAGAGTTAATGTTACTAGTCTTATATAATTTAAAATTATTATTTACATTTATACATATATGACGATTACAAAAGGTGAACATTTAAGGCTTAAACTTTTTTGATTTTAAATAATCATAAAAGTTTACTTATATTTAAAAATAAACAACTCCTTGAACTAAGGAGTTGTTTATAATTAAATTTATATTTAAATAAATGACATAGTATAAATTTTATAATTTAAGCACTTTCTATGCCTTTTTTACTCTTAGACTTTTTTTGCTTCATAGGTAATCTTTTTTGTCCTTCTACCTTTTCAAAAAGAGGTTTTTTAGTTGTTACAGATTCCTTAGTTATTATAACTTTGTGTATTTCTTCATCTGAAGGAATATCAAACATTATATCTCTCATTATTTCTTCAATTATAGATCTTAGACCCCTTGCTCCTGTATTTCTACTTAATGCTTCTTCAGCTATAGCTTCTAAAGCACCATCTTCAAAATCTAAAGTAACATCATCTAACTCAAACAACTTTTTATATTGTTTGACAAGAGCATTTTTAGGTTCACTTAGTATATTTACTAACGCATTTTTATCTAAAGTTTCTAATGTAACAACTATTGGAAGTCTACCTACAAATTCTGGTATAAGTCCAAACTTCAAAAGATCTCCCGGTAATATATCTTTAAGTAATTTCCCCATATCTTTTTCATTTTTAGACTGAATATTTGCTCCAAATCCCATAGAACTTTTCCTAGTTCTCTTTTCTATTATCTTATCCACACCATCAAAAGCACCTCCACATATAAACAATATATTAGAAGTATTAATTTGTATAAACTCTTGATGAGGATGTTTCCTTCCTCCTTGAGGTGGAACTGAAGCCACAGTACCTTCTAACATTTTAAGAAGTGCCTGTTGAACTCCCTCTCCAGAAACATCACGTGTTATAGATGGATTTTCTGATTTTCTTGATACCTTATCTATTTCGTCTATATATATTATACCTTTTTCTGCTCTTTCAACATCATAGTCAGCATTTTGAATTAGCTTTAAAAGTATATTTTCAACGTCCTCACCTACATATCCTGCTTCCGTTAATGTAGTAGCATCAGCCATAGCAAAAGGAACATTTAAAAACTTTGCTAGAGTTTGTGCTAATAATGTCTTTCCTGAACCAGTTGGACCTAATAATAATATATTGCTTTTTTGAAGTTCAACATCATGTTCACTCTCATTAGAATTTATCCTTTTATAGTGATTGTAAACAGCCACCGCTAAAGATCTTTTTGCATCGTGTTGACATATTACATATTGATCCAAGTAATTTTTAATTTCAGTTGGTTTAGGAAGTGAAGTTACATCTAGCTGCAAGTTTTCTTCAAACTCGTCTGTAATAATTTCTGAGCATAATTCTATACACTCATCACATATATAAACTCCTGGACCTGCTATAAGTCTTCTTACCTGATCCTGATTTTTGCCACAAAAGGAGCACTTTAATTGCTTTTTATCATCATACTTTACCATAGTTACACCTCGCTAAGGTCAAATTAAAAAAAGTTAGTTTATACATCTAGTTCATTTTTTACTAAAACCTTGTCTATTATTCCATAATTCATAGCTTCTTCTGAGGTCATGAAATAATCTCTTTCTGTATCTTTTTTTATAACTTCAATTGGTTGACCTGTTCTCTCACTTAATATCTTATTTAACAAATCTTTTGTTCTTAATATTCTTCTCGCATGTATATCTATATCTGTTGCTTGACCTTGAAATCCGCCAAGTGGTTGATGTATCATAATTTCACTATTAGGAAGAGCAAATC
>CAYYWN010000335.1:0-2859 GCA_964474485.1 uncultured Clostridium sp.
TTATTTTTTTCCAGTTTTTTTCAGGAGGTCTTTATTAAGGAGGATTTCATTAGGTGGTGAATTTTTTTCTGAAATTTAAAGTTTTTAAGGATTTTTGATTTTTTTTTTCACTAAAAGGATTCATAAATGCCGGTTTGAGATTTTAAACTTAAAATAAATAAAAAACTTTCGATGTTTTTAGAATTTTTTTTTAAATAATTATGGGAAATATCTAAAAATAAAAAGGATGCTAAAGATGCTAAAGATGCGGAAAGAACTACTGAGGCATCATATATAGTTACAAGGCTTCCAAATGAAGAAAAAGAGGAAATGATACTTTTTGAGTATTTTAATATGAGGAGTAAGGAAAACATGGTAGCTTTATTTGGTGCTAGAATGGATGGTGACGAATATGGTAAATTAGTTTTATACAAGTTTCCACCAACTAAAACCATATACAGTCCATATTTATTTAAGAATCAAATTAATCAAGACCCTAATATATCAAAAGAACTATCCTTATGGAATACTGAAGGATCAAAGGTGCATTATGGTGATACTGTAATAGTTCCTATAAAAAATTCCCTTTTGTATATTGAGCCATTATACCTTAAGGCTATTAGTAATAATAGTATACCTGAGATGAAAAAGGTAGTTGTATATTATGGAGATAAGATGGTAATGGCTGAAAATATTGAAAAGGCCTTAGAACAAATATTTAGCTATAAAGAAAGTAATAAGATAGATGATAAGAACACCACCACTAATGTTGAAAGTATTAAAGTAGTGAAGGATTTATATTACAAAGCGGTAGATTCACAAAAAGAAGGGAATTGGGCAAAGTACGGAGAATATATGAAGGAATTAGAAAAGGTTTTAGAACAAATAAGTAATGAATAAATGTTTGAAAAAATATCTTCCTAGATTCGAAACGTAGACCTAGGAAGATATTTTGAAATATGTTACTTTTATTCTATATGTAGGAGGATTAAAATGGATTATGATGTATTAGTTTTAGGTGGAGGAATAATTGGAAGCGCTGTGGCCTATGAACTATCAAAATATAATCTTAATATAGCACTTATTGAAAAGGATTATGATATAGCAGATGACGTTGCAATGGTTAATACAGATATAGTTTATGATGGAACGGAATGTAAAGATGGACTTATGGCAAAATTAGAAATGATGGGTAACAATATGATGGAAGAAGTAACATCAAAATTTAATGTGCCATTTATAAGAACCGGTTCCTTAGTAATAGCTGAAGATGACGAATCCATAAAGACTATAGAAGATATTTATTTAAGAGCTAAAAAAAGAGGAATAGATAATGTTAATATAATAGATGAAAACCAGGTTTATGAAATAGAACCTAATTTAAATACAGTAGTTAAAAAGGCTCTTTATTCTAAAAATGTAGGTATTATAAGTCCTTATGATTTAGCCATAGCATATGCTGAGGTAGCTTTTGATAATGGTGTAATATTTAGGTTAGAAGAAGAAGTTTTAGATATACAAAAGTTATCTACAGGACTTAAAGTAACTACAAATAAAAATAAGTTTACCTGTAGGGTTGTAGTAAATACTATACCTAAAGACTTCTACCAAATAGATAATGAAAAACCTTATGATAAAGGAGAAAGCGAAATACTTACATATATGCTTTTAGATAATGAGTATAAGAACTATTTTTCAAATATAGTATTTTCCTTAAAAGAAAATGGGAAAGGATATTCCCTACCTACATTCGGGGGAGGTCTTATTGCAGCTTCCGTAACAAAAGATGTTATTGATTTTAACACTGCATTCAACATTGTTTCAGAACTTGTAGGAGTCATAGATAGTGAAAACATAAAGACAATGTATCATTCAAAGTATTATAAGGATAATATAATTATAGATGATAGCGATATAAGTAAAGGTTATGTGAAGGTCATTGGAAGAAGTTACTCTGCAGTTACTATAGCGCCTGCTATCGCAAGATTAATTTGTGAAAGTATAACTAATAGTTTAAAAAGCACAAGTAAAAAGAACTTTGTAGATAAAAGAAGAGACTTTTATAAGTTTAAGGGATTATCTTTAGAGGAAAAAGATGAAATAATAAAGTTAGATAAAAGATATGGAAAAATGATATGTATGTGTAATCAAATAACAGAAGGTGAGATAGTAGACAGTATAAGAAGACCACTAGGAGCAAGAACCATAGAAGGGATAAAAAGAAGGACAGGAGCCACCTTTGGAAATTGTCAAGGGGCTTATTGTTTAAGTAAGATAGTAAAGATCTTATCAAGGGAAACGGATAAAAAGCTTACTGAAATTCTTAAGGACTCTAAAAATTCTAAAATGCTTTTAGGAAGAATTAAAGAATTTAAAGAGATGTAGGGGGAGTATATTTTGATAGATAAAATTTTGTGCAAAGAATGTGCAAAGGGCTGCATCTTAGATATATATAAATATAACGGTAAGATAGAAGTAGAAGGAAATAAGTGCGGGATAGGTAAAGATTATGGAGTTAAAAGAGTTAGGGACAATAATGGAATTTTGACTACCCTTGTAAGAATAAAGGGATCGGCAAAACATAATGTGGTTTCCGTTAAAAGTAGTGACGTTATAGATAAAAAATTATGGATTGAATGTTCAAAGGCTTTAAGTAGAATACATATAGGTCCTCCTATAAGTATAGGAGATGTTATATGTAAGAACATCCTAAATACAGGAGTAGATATACTTTCTACAGTAAATATACAAAAAGATTAAACTATTTATGGTATAATATTGACATTGTTTGATATAATAGATATAATATATCAAATATATAAACCGTTGAAAAGGCTAGTATTAACATATTAGGTTAGTATTTTTAAAAACAAACTGCGA
>CAYYWN010000336.1:0-2845 GCA_964474485.1 uncultured Clostridium sp.
ATAACCATAATGCATCTTCCCTTCCTTTGAATGTACCTATTCTACGTTTACCCTTTAAGTTATAAGCAATATAATAGTACCTATCCATCTTTCATCATCCTTTGCTTAGTTATAATGGGTATAACCTGCTTATAATCTATTATTCCTTGCAATAATAACTGTTTATACTGAAACAATATGGTCTCTTCTTCTTTTATATTTAATTCCCTTCTAAAATCCCTTATATCCTTGCAATTTTGTAGACTTATTTTCTTATCTTCATCTAAATAAAGTATTTCACTAACTAAAACACGACCTAAATAACCTGTATTTCTACAAATATTACATCCCTTAGCTTCATAAAACCCTTCCTCCTCTTTAATATTTAAATTTAGACCTTTATAATATTTTTCTTTAGACCTTTGTTTACAGTGACAACATAATTTTCTTACAAGACTTTGTGACACTACACCTAATAAGGCATCCATCATGATATACCTCTTTATTCCCATTTCAGACAACCTATAAAGCGCTCCTATGCAATCATTAGTATGAAGTGTTGATAAAACCTTGTGTCCTGTTATAGCTGCTCTAGAAGCTATTTGAGCTGTCTCCTCATCTCTTATTTCACCAATCATTATAATATCTGGATCTTGTCTAAGTATCTACTTTAAGGTTTAAAAAGTATACAAAACTATTATAAATACACTAATGTGAGCCATTTCAACGGTTTTAAGTCAGACTTAAATATAAACAAATAGATATAATTAGAAACTAATTTTTGACGGATTTTTGACGATTGATTAAAAACCGTCTATCTATTATATATAACAAAAAAGAACCCTGTTTATTCTAGGGTTCTTTATATAGGTTACTTTCTAATTTTTAGAACTGTTTTAAGTTTTTTAAAAAAGACTTTGAATAACTGGGTTAGTTATCTTTGTCTTATGTTCATAATATCTTACTATCCTGATTGCGATATAGTTTATGTTTTTCTGGAGATGTAACTATATTATTTTTTACATGTTGTATTTTTTCTTGTAAAACATCTAAAAAGTTTTCTCTTCTATTTATTATTCTATCTAAATCATCATCATGAATATTTATAATTATTATATTATTTTTTAAAAAATATTCTCTCGCTAAATTCGTACATGTAATTGCTGCTTTTTTTCTTGAAAATAAGATTCCAACAGCTTGTTCATTTTGACTTTTACTTATTTCAATTATACCATATAATTTATGATAGTATGTATTTCCTGGGGTGCGCTTTGGTTCATTCTTACATTCTGCTTTTACTATTGATCCTAATTCATTATATATTGTCAATGGTATGCAGTAATCATTTCTAATAATACAATCAATTTGGTTAATTTCAGTTCGAATTATAGTTGTAGCAGTCATACCTGTACAAATATTAAATAGATTAAGAACTAATCCCTCCAAAGCGCTTCCTTGAGCTGTTGTTGAACCTTTATAATTAAAATCCAAACTATCAAATGTATTTTTGAGAAACTTTATATCTGCTTCAGAGGGATTATAAAAAAAATCATGTGGATTTTCTTTATTTTTTTTGAATAATTCTTTTAGTGTTTCCAATTCTTTAGTATCAAAAGATTTGGCTGTCATTCCTAATAGTTCTTCAGTTTCTTTAATGATATCCTCTTCTTCTAACTGTGGTTGTTTTAATATTTTGTAACCTAAATACACATCATCTTCGTCAATGGTTATATCACGTCTACATTTTATACAATAATCTAAATCTTTAACCCTATCTATTAGATTCCTTTGATCACTTGTAAGTATTTCTCTTCCACATTCAGGACATACTACTATATATACTTTTTCAAATAATCCTATTTCATATATATATTTAAACATTACATTTATTATATTATAATCAAGCTCTAATTTAATGGCGATATTAGAAGGGGTAATAATTTTCTCAGATCTATTATTTAAAAATGCTAAATGTTTATCAAGTTTTTCTACAGCTTCTTTAGCTCCTGTTTTTTCAATAACGTCTAATAATTCTGGATAATACATTTTCAATATCCTCCTCTAATACATATTTCCTAAATTCAATATACATAAAGCCTTTCTTTACTTCTAAATAAGCTGGAAACGCCTTATTTGTAAAATACATTTTTGGATCTGTCTTGAACATAAATAAAACATTATCACACTTTTTTTGCTTTTGAATTAGTTTCTTATTGTCAAAAAAGATAGGTGTACACTGCAATGGAACACTTTCTAATGAGCATTCTTCTAATGAGCTAAAATCTGAATCAGTAGCTGAAATTTGTATAGGGTAAGCATATCTATCACTTGTAAAAAGCTCTTCATCTTTACTATTAATGGATATATATTTTTCCATAAATATTTTAAAATCTTCTAACGCATCTGAATAGTTTTCATTCATTGAAGCATTTATTGATTGCCTAAAAAAAAAATCTTTAATAAAGGTTTCTCTATATGATTCCTCTTTATCTAGGATATCTACTATTTCTTTTGGAGTTTTTGTACATTCATCAACCATAAAATGAATCACCGATTTAAATCTATGCATATTGCTTTCTTTACTTTCACTTGCAATGTCCAGTGATTTATAAACTATACCAAGAGTTTCTTTTATTATTTTTTCACAATTAACTGGATAATATGTTGTCTCGCTGTTTTCAGCTTCTTCAAATTTAAATAATAAACTTTTGGATTTTCCTCTTCCAATTATGTATCCTTTTTCTAAGTATATGTCAACAAATATTGGATATATGATTGTATTATATGGTAATTCTCTTTTCTTTTGTTCTTTTAATAAAATTGTGAAATTTAATGATACTACATCTACTATTCCATTTGTTTCTCT
>CAYYWN010000337.1:0-2828 GCA_964474485.1 uncultured Clostridium sp.
GAATGGTGGGGTTGCAGGTCAAAACATGTATATTCATATAGTCTTTGTAACCAATGAGTTCACAAAATGGCACTAATATCTAAGCAAAAATAGTTGTTCATATAGTAAGTATGAACATAATAAGATTGCACCTTCGACAAGAGAAAAAGAGTAATTACCACCAAACAAGTCAATTGAATAAGTGATGATGTAGAAATAATTCTAGAAAAACCTAATTAAATTGTAAGTGTTTTTCTAAAAATATCTGAAAGTATAGAATGTAAAGAATAAAAGCACAATAGTTTATTTTAGATACTGTTTGGAATTACTTAAATAAATTGAGTGAGTAATGAAGCATAATAACTTACATAAAAAAAACATTAATCATATAATATAATTAACGTTAATAATACTATAAAAGTTCTTTCAAAGAAACTACAACTGATCTAGAAAGTATAAGGATTAAGCAACAATAACTTTTTTTATATACTGTTTAGAGTTGTTTAAATAACTTGTGTAAGTGATGAAATATAGATACTTACATAAGAAAATAGAAAATATATAGAGTAATACAATATGTGACAAAATATAATTACATGTGCAAATTATATGTTTTAGTGCCTATCAATATACACACGGAATAAATTCATAAAAGGATGCTCTCCTAAAAAAATTAATCAGTTGCAACATTTGGAAAAACTGTATTTCTCGAAAGACTGAACAAAAATAAGCACTTATTAAAAAGTGAGACCTAGATTATATATCTAAGGTGATACCAAATACGTCTTGAAATTTTTGATACTTTTTGCGGGCCCGATACAAATATTGCCTTACATATTTTTCTCCAAGAGATTTTGCAATCATAGCTTCGAGCTCAGAGGGAGAGAAGATAGTAGTAAGCTTATTCATAGGCACCGTAGAAATATCTGTGAAATACTGATCCTCAACTACAGATTTTTCGACCCTTAGAGCTATTTCATCGATTTTGACATCCCTATCACGTATATCGGATTCCTGGTATGAAAAAAAATGAGAGATGGGTTGCTCGCTGAGCCAGTTCCATTCCCGGTCGTATAGATTTACAAATGAAGCACCACATTTTTCACAATAAGCAACAACTGCTATAGTGTCGCCAAGATAATGATAACTTTTACTTATTATTTGAGCATCGCAAAAACTACATGTACCTATAGGGTTTTCAATCAGATCATAAGATGGAAATATAGTATTATCCATCTGCAGGAAATTATTAGAAGAATCGTATTTAAAAAGCATAGTGCTACCACATTCAGTGGATGATATCATAATCTTTATTGATAACGTTATCGATATTACTCGATTACTTGAGCAGCTTTGACACATATTTGTGCATCTTAGACTCATTTATTACAAACATTTTTATACTATAATCTATAATAACAGTATAATGCTTTAGCAGAGGTGGAACTATGGATTCAATAAAATCCAAAATAAAACGTAGACTGCAAACTTTTATCGAGTTGGATGTCGATGGACTACGCAGCCATATACTATCTGTGTTCTTGCAGGTTCAAAAGACTACAATAGATGAGCTGCACCAGAAGATCACGTCAAAATTTGAGATATCAAGAAGTGCAGTTGCTTCGATGGTAGGGTATATCTACTCCACACTTGGTATACTCAGATCCTACAAAGAATCTTACAAAACACCAATCGTATATTCTCTTAAAGAAGAATATGCAGATCTTTTACGTACTGAGCTTGAATCAAAGAACATGCCCATAGCTGGAACCTGAGAGATTCCTTAATGAAATGTCCATAGTAAAGGATGCACCAAGGACATCAACTACCATTGTGATCAGGTCCGACTCTAATACAAGGATCACCCATTCAAGAGACCCATATTATAGCTTGATGAGGCGTCTGTTCCAAGAAGAAACCACAGCTATACGAGGGCAAAAGTTTCTTCTGATGATAGAAGAAAGACAAAAGAGTGGTAACCCTCTAAGGTCTGATGAATGGAAAGAGATTATGGAACAGCTTGACGTTGATCGCGGTTCTTTTTATTCCATGCGTAATAAGCTATTAGGAGCCGGGATGATATCCAATCGTAATCGTGAATACCGCCTTTCAGGCCAATTCAGCAAAGATCTATTGGATATGGCAAGATGGTGGTGGACAGCTATTCTTAATGAAAAACCCGATAGCCTGTAATGAAGCGATACATTAATATACGAAATATTCAATTAAGGAGATACATTCACTGCAGCCCGGTAGTGTAGTGGTCAATCATGCGGGACTCTGGATCCTGCAACCTCGGTTCGAATCCGTGCCGGGCTACTAAATTTTATATTGTAGTCCTAAACAGTTACTGCTTTTTTCTGTACTTAAATTATTGTATTCCAATAGGCCCATATATTTAAAAATATGGATGAAGTTGTGGAGACGTTAACGCATGAGTTATGCCATTTCATGGATAGTTCATACTTTTCGTTTCATGCTCTTCTATTGTTTCGGCGGGTATGCAATTATAACAACTGGATTGAAAATACCCGAGTATCTATCCATGCCCATTGAAAAAACTAAGAAACGTGAAAAAACCAATCCCAAGTAATACTAGAAAAGCAATAAATATAATTTTTGTTTTTTTAACGATTGCACTATTATATTATCCACTTTTTTATTCGTCATCATTTTCTGTATTATGCGTGCTATTAGGGATTTCAACTTTTTTCGTGAACATGTCAAAAATAGCCAGATTCATTATGAAATCCAATATGCATCCTATTGGAAAAGAAATTATTGTTCTTGCTCTAAAAGTTAGAGCACTAATAATAAGTGGATATTTAGGCTCTGTAGTACCAGAAAGA
>CAYYWN010000338.1:0-2812 GCA_964474485.1 uncultured Clostridium sp.
GGTTTCAAAGACACCCATGGTTTTTTTCTCTAATGCAGATACAAATTTATCAATTACATTTGGCAGTTGTCCACCGGGAAATCCAGTGGTCATTGCAGCAAAGATACCAAATAGAATACCTACTAAAAAGGCTTCCTTATAATTTTCACAAAGGAAGATGGACATAATCATCATGGTTAAAAGGAAATCAGGTTTTATTCCGAAAAATATGGGAGGTGAAATTTGGTGAAATATAAATCCCATAGCCAAAAATAATGATAGTGTAGTTAATTTTTTTAAATTCATAACAATATCTCCTTTAAATATTATTTTAAAATAAATGCACTGTTTAGGATTATTTCATTTCATATTTTTCAACCTCCTTTTAAATAAAATAAAAAAACCTTCGTCTAAAATTAATTAGGACGAAGGTTGTTCGCGGTGCCACCTAAATTACATTGATTAAACAATGTATCTCACTTTCGAGTACTAACATACTCTAGCCTTTTTAACGGTAGGATTCCGGTAACGACTACTCTTTCATAAGAAATTTCGGATTACTTCTAACAGGCCCATTCACTAAAAATACCACTATGAAGATTTCACTATCCTCCACTCTCTTTGTATGGATCCTTTTAGGTACTATTCCCGATAAACGAATTTAAGTATTTATTATATTGTATCATAGTATATCACAACTTTAAAAATTGTTCATTAATTATTTAATAAATCAATAATTAATTTTGATTATAAAGGTAATTTTGTAATTTTAAAATAATCACAAGGTATGTTATACTATATAGGTAAACTTTAAAATTTGAAAGGAGATGATATTATGCAAGTTCTATTTTTAGTTCTTAATAAAATAGATTGTTTAGAAGGTATACTTGAAAACTTTGCTCGCGAAGGCATCAAAGGAGCTACAATAATTGAAAGTACAGGTATGGCCAGAATATTAAATGATGCAGGAAATGATGTCCCAATGTTTGGATCTATAAGGATGATTATGAATGAAAAGTATCCTTTTAATAAAACTATTTTTGTAGTGATTGAGGATCAACAATTAGAAACAGCAGTATCGTGTATAAAAAAAGAAACAGGAGAATTATCTAAGCCCGATGTAGGTATAATATTTACTGTTCCTGTAGGTTACGTAGAGGGAATAAATGTTGGAAGAAAATCAGAATAGATGAATAGTTTATATTATGTATCTATTGTTATTTTCTCAGGTATGTTATGTGCAAAATTACTTTCTAAAATAAAACTTCCAAACGTAACTGGATATTTAATTGCAGGTGTAATAATAGGACCTTATGTACTTAACATTGTACCTTTAGATGCAGTAAAATCTTTAGGTATATTATCAGATGCTGCCCTAGGATTTATTGCTTATGGAATAGGTAGCGAATTTTTAATAAAAAGTATAAAGAAAACAGGGAAAACTGTTATAATGATAACAGTTTTTGAAGCGTTAGGAGCAGTACTTTTAGTAGATCTAGCTATGATATTTATATTTAAGCAGCCACTACCATTTAGTCTTACTCTAGGAGCAATAGCAGCAGCAACAGCTCCAGCAGCAACCATATTAGTTATAAGACAATATAAAGCCAAAGGAGATTTCACAACTACGCTTTTACAAGTGGTGGCTATGGATGATGCTGTGGGCATAATTGCTTTTGGAATTTCACTTGCAATAGCTCAGTCACTTATAGGAGGAGTAGCTACCTCTTTAACTATGTCTATAATTATGCCTATAATTGAAATATTACTATCTATAGTAATAGGTTTTATATTAGGATTTATATTTGCATATTTAGGGAAAAAGGTAAAAGGTGAAAATGAATTATTATCTTTAACTCTGGCATTTATATTTTTTGCTATAGGAATTTCTCTAAAATTTAATGTGTCTACTCTTCTTACTTGTATGATGTTAGGAGCAACTATAACTAACTTAAGTAGTAATAGCAGTAGATTTCTAAGTGTTGCAGATAGGTTTACACCACCTTTATTTATAGCATTCTTTACTATAGCAGGTTTAGAATTAAATATTTCAGTGATAAAAAGTGTGGGTGTTATAGGACTTGGATACATGGTATTTAGAGTTATGGGTAAAATGCTTGGAGTATATGTAGCTGGTAGTATAACAAAAGCAGAAGAAAATGTAAGAAAGTATTTAGGCCTCGCTTTAATACCTCAAGCTGGTGTAGCTATAGGATTATCACTGCTTGCAGAAAAGTCACTACCACCTGAATATGGCCAGCCTATACGGACAATAGTATTAGCAGGAACTGTTATATATGAGCTAATAGGACCCCTTGCATCTAAATATGCTTTGATAAAAGCAGGAGATATCAAGTAATTAATTTAATATTATGCCCTATTTATAATAATCTAAAGTATAAATAGGGCATTTTTCATTTGGAATTTTATGTAAGTTAAAAGACCTAACAATAATTTTTCAAGTAATAGAATAAATTGACGATAATAGAATATATGTTATTTGAATATTGTTTAAGAGGCTTAATTAAATTAAGATAATTTTAGGAGTGACCTGTATGAAAAAAATCAAAACTATAAAGATGAAAATAATATTAACGATTTTACCCATAATTTTAGTATCTATGTTTACTATGAATTATATAAGTTATGAAAAGTCAAAGAATATTATAAATGAAAAGACAGAAATAAGCATGAAAAATCAACTTGAAGCGAACAAAAATTTAATTGAAAAGAGTTTGGTAGAAAATGGACAAGTTGCTGAGTCGTTATCAAAAGTAGCTCAGTTAGCCATGAACTCTTTATCAAAGGAGCAATATGGTGAAATATTAAGAGA
>CAYYWN010000339.1:0-2802 GCA_964474485.1 uncultured Clostridium sp.
CTATCTTTTCCTTATTTTTTATTAAAACATATAATATTTTGCTTTCATTTTTGCTAAGTTCTATTTTATTATTATTATATTCCACTTCACTTATGGATAAGTTATATAAAAGTCCTTTGTATTCCAATATTTCTGAATCAGAATTACTATAGGTTCTTCTTATTATAGAAGATATTCTAGCTAAAAGTATTTGAGTATTATAAGGCTTTGTTATAAAATCATCTGCTCCTAAATTCATGCTCATAAGCTCATCTACTTCACTATCCCTACTTGTTACCACTATTATTGGCACAGAGCTCCTTCTCCTAATTTCCCTACAAATATAATAACCATCATAGTAAGGAAGATTAATATCTAATAAAATTAAATGATATTTTTCTTTCATAACCTCTTCTACTATATTTTCAAAATTTAGAGAATAACTAGTTTCATATCCATATCTATTTAAAAATGTACTTAGTTCCTTCCTAATCTTTTCCTCATCTTCTATAATAAAAATTTTCTTTGTTTCCATATTACCCTCCTAATCAATAATTCTATTATCTTCTTGTTTTGCGCTTATTAAAGTATATAGCAAAATTTTATATAACAACATGGCTTATCTGGGCTTTCTAATCTTATTTTTTAAATTTCATATAAACAAAAGCTACCACCCTATTAGAGTAGCAGCGTTTAATTACTTTTATAGTTTAAATTATAACTTTTTAGTTCATAGCATACTATTTAGCTTTATCATTCCACATTTCTAAGATTATCTATTGTAAGAGCCTCCCACTTTCCCATTACCTCATCTAACTTACTTTCTAGCTCTTCTTTTTTAGTATAAAGCTCATTTAATTCACTATAGCTATCTTTTAAAGCATTCATTTCTTCATCTATTTCTTTTATCTTTTCCTCTAAAATAGATATTTCATCTTCAAGCTTTGCTATTTTCTTATCTACTTTTGGGCTATCATCTACTTTTCTTACTACTTTAGTTTTTTCCTTATTTTCATTTTTCTCTTCTACAATTTCTACCTTAAGCTTATCCTTTTCTTCTTTATAATTATCATAATTGCCTAAGTAGTTCTTAAAAGTTTTATTGTTAATTTCTATTATTCTACTACTCATTTTATTTATAAAATATCTATCATGGGATATAAAGAGTATTGTCCCATCAAAGCATTCTAGTGACTCTTCTAGTGCTTCAATAGAATCTATATCAAGATGGTTAGTAGGCTCATCTAGTATTAATAAATTTATTTCTTCATATAGGAGTTTACTTAATTTAAGTCTAACTCTCTCTCCACCTGATAGTTTATTAACCTTTTTAAATACATCACTTCCAAAGAACATAAACTTTGATAAATACTCTCTAGCTTTACCTTCTAATATCATAAAGTCTTCTCTAAAAGAGTCAACTACGGTTAATTCTTCATCCTTAAAAGTTATATTCTGAGGTAAGTATGCCACCTTTACGCTTTCTCCAATTCTAACATTACCTTCATCTGTAGCTTCTTCCCCTAGTAGCATTTTTAAAAAGGTAGTTTTTCCACTTCCGTTTGCCCCTATTAACGCTGCTCTATCTTTAAAATTAATTAGTAAATTTGCATCCTTAAATAGCTGCTTTTCCTCATAGCTCTTACTTAAATTCTTTGCAATTACAACTTGATTTCCAGACCTTTCTACGGTGTTAAAATCTAGCTTGATATTTTGCTTATCAAATTTAGGTTTTTTAATCTTTTGCATTTTATCTAGCTTTTTTTGCATACTAGCTGCCCTTTTAAAGAATTTGTTATTGTCTGCCCTTTGTGCCCAATCTCTTAGATCCTTTATGGTCTTTTCCATTGCTGTTATTTGCTTTTGTTGCTCTTTAAATTGATGAAATTGTATAAGCATATTTTCTTCCTTTTGCTTTACAAATTCTGAATAATTTCCTTTATAGGTTTCACATTCCCCATCTTCTATTTCTATAACTTTTGTTACTACATTATCTAAAAAGTACCTATCATGAGATACTATAATAACCATACCTTTGTAACTCTTTAAATAACCCTCAAGCCACTCTGTAGCCTGCATATCTAAATGATTTGTAGGTTCATCTAAGAGTAATATATCTGGGCTTTCAAGTAGAATTCTGCCAAGTACTACAGTGGTCTTTTCGCCTCCACTTAATATACTAAAATCTTTACTCAAAAAACTTTCCAAAAACTTAAGTCCAGTGCATACCTTACTTAATTTTTCTTCCCTTTCATAGCCACCCTTAACCTCATAGCTTTGCTGAATATCACTGTATTTTTTAAGAGTTGTCTCTAACTTCTCTCCTTTTAAGTGCTTCATTTCCTCTTCCATAAGCTTCATTTTTTCTTCCATAACTTCAAGGTCACTAAAGGCCAAGTTCAAAATCTCCCTTACCTTAAGATTGTCATCATAATTATGAACTTGCTCAAGATAACCAATAGACTTTCCTCTAGGTATAGAAATAAATCCTTTATCATCCCTAGTGATTTTCTCTACCCCTGCTATTACTTTTAATATAGTACTTTTCCCACTTCCATTGACGCCAACTATACCAACTCTTTCAGTATCATAAATACTAAAGCTTATATTTTCAAGAACTAGAGTGGCATCTAGATACTTCTTTAAATTATTAAAAGATAATTCCATCATAATAAATTCCTCTTTTCCTTCTTTACTTTTTTTATTCTTTACCTTTTTCGCCAAACTCTATTATTGTCAAAGCAAATTAGAATAGTTATTACTATAACTTTATCAAGTGATTCTTAGACTCAGGTGGAGTTTGCTTATAAGGAATACATCTCT
>CAYYWN010000340.1:0-2789 GCA_964474485.1 uncultured Clostridium sp.
AATTTGAATTTTATAGGTATAGGAAGTAAATTTACTAGTGGGTTTAAAATAGTTAAGTTATTGATATAAGAGGTATTTATTATGAAAATAATTGATTTTTTTACTAAGGATTTAAAAGAAGAAACGGTTATAGCTTTAGGAAGCTTTGACGGTTTACATAATGGACATATAAGACTAATAGATTCAGCTATTAAAAAAGCAAAAGAAATGAATATCAAAAGTATGGTTTATACATTTGAAAATCATCCACTTACAGTAGTAAATAAAGCAATAGCACCTAAACTTATTATGGATAACAAGAAGAAACTTCAGTTACTAGAAAATATGGGCGTTGATATAACTTGTTTAGTTAATTTTGATGAAAATTTTATGAAAATAGCACCTGAAGATTTTTTTAAAGATCTTTATAAAAGGTATAATGTTAGAGGTATGGTAATTGGATTTAACTATAGATTCGGACATAAAAATGCTGGAGATGTAGAACTTTTGAAAAAGCTATGTAAGGAGTATAATGTAGAGCTCTTAATTATAGAGCCACAAACCACAGGAGAAAATATAATAAGCAGTTCCATTATAAGATCACTTATTAAAGATGGTAATGTGGAAAAAGCAAACATGCTTTTAATAGATCCCTTTATGTTAAGAGGTACAATAGAACATGGTAAAAAGCTAGGAAAGAAAATAGGCTATCCTACGGCAAACCTTAAAGTTGATTATACCTATGTGATTCCAGCTATAGGAATATATTATACAAATGTTATATACGATAATAAAATATATAAAGGTATAACTAGTGTTGGTAATAATCCTACGGTAAAGGGTGAAAAACTCACCATAGAAACTTATATTTTAGATTTTAACCAAGATATTTATGGAGAAGAGATTGAATTATACTTTATAGAAAAAACAAGAGAAGAAATAAAATTTCCATCTTTAGAAGAGTTAAAGATACAATTAAAAAAAGATGAGGACAATGCTATACCAAAAAAAATATATAATATAAATAGAAAATAATTTACAACAGTTAAAATCTTTGTTATAATGACTGTTGGGAACCTATATCTACGATTATAGAACGCCAACTTAAATCTTGGATCTAGGGGATAAATACTTGGAGGTGTAAACATGGAAAAGGCAAGAAAAGAAGAAATAATTAAGGAACACGGAAGACATGAAGGAGATACTGGTTCTCCAGAAGTGCAAATAGCACTTTTAACTGAAAGAATAAACTCATTAACAGGACATTTAAAGACTCATAAAAAAGATCATCACTCAAGAAGAGGACTACTTATGATGGTTGGTCAAAGAAGAGGTCTTTTAAATTACTTGCAATCACAAGATATCCAAAGATATCGTGATTTAATTGCAAAACTTGGATTAAGAAAGTAATCTTAGAGCGGTTTAACCGCTCTATTATTTTAAAATATTAAATTAAAAAAATAAATTAAAAAAACAAAGTAATAATATGTTTAATTGAAAGGAGGTACTTGTATGAACCATATACTTGAAACATCAGTTGCAGGAAGAACATTAAAACTCCAGTATGGAAAAGTTGGGATGTTATCAAATGCTGCAATATTGATGAGTTATGGAGATACAGTTGTATTAGTAAATGTAAACGCCTCAGAAAAACCTAGAGAGGGCATAGATTTTTTCCCTTTAAGTGTTGAATATGAAGAAAGGTTATATGCTGCAGGAAAGATACCAGGAGGATTCATAAAAAGAGAAGGAAGGCCTTCAGAAAAAGCTATTCTACATGGTAGAGCTATAGATAGACCTTTAAGACCACTATTTCCAGAAGGATATAGAAATGATGTACAGATAGTATGTACAGTTATGTCTGTAGAAAAAGATAATATTCCAGAAATATTAGCAATTAATGCTGCCTCTACAGCATTAAGCATATCTAGCATTCCCTTCGTAGATCCAGTAGGTGCAGTATCTGTTGGTCTTGTTGATGGAGAGTTCATACTAAATCCAACATCTAAACAAAGAGAATCCAGTACTTTAAGTTTAACTGTGTGCGCAACTAAAGATAAAGTTATAATGATTGAAGCCGGAGCAGAAGAAATTGCAGAAGACCTTATGTATAATGCAATAGTATTTGGATTTGAAAAGTGTAAGGAAATGGTTAAGTTTCAAGAAGAGGCTAGAGAGAAGTTTGGTAAAGAAAAGATTATACCTACTTTACATAAAGTAAACGAGGATATGGCAAACGAAGTAAGAAGCTTTAGCACTGACATGATAAATGAAGCTATGCATATAACAGATAAAGACATTAGAAACAAATCTATTTCTGAAATAAAGGACAAAATTAATACTGAGTTTGGCGAAAAGTATCCTGAGAGTGGCTCGGATATTGCCGATATAATATATAAGATCCAAAAGAAATCAGTTAGAAATATGATATTATTAGAAAAGAAAAGACCTGACGGAAGAGCGTTTAATGAAGTAAGACCTTTAAGCGCAGAAGTAAATTTATTGCCAAGAACTCACGGAACAGGCCTTTTTACTAGAGGACTAACTCAAGTTATGAGTGTTGCAACCCTTGGAGCGTTAGGTGACGTGCAAATGTTAGATGGTATTGGTGAAGAAGAAAGCAAAAGATATATGCATCATTACAACTTCCCATCATACAGTGTAGGAGAAGTTAGACCTTTAAGAGGACCTGGAAGAAGAGAAATCGGTCATGGCGCTTTAGCTGAAAAGGCATTAGAACCTCTAATTCCATCAGAAGAAGTATTTCCATATGCAATAAGAGTTGTATCAGAAGTATTAAGCTCTAATGG
>CAYYWN010000341.1:0-2771 GCA_964474485.1 uncultured Clostridium sp.
AATATAATTATAGTAGTTTTTATAAAGAAGAACTGTCTATTAGAAAAAGTATGAACTATCCACCATTTGCAGAAATACTACTTATAAATATGAGCTCTAAAAATGAAGAATTATTAATAAAATGTATACAAGATATTAGCATTAATTTAAAGAATAAATTACAATATCATGATAAAATAGTCATACTAGGACCTTGTCCTTGTATGATAAGCAAGATTAAAGAATTATATAGATGGCAAATAATAATAAAAGGTGAAATAAGTGACCAATTAGCAAAGCAAATAAAAGACTTTTTATATGCCAGTACTAAAAATTACTACAAAGATATAAGATTAAGTATTGATATTAACCCTAGTAGTCTAATATAATGTAATTTAGATTATTATTTAAATATAGAAAGGAAGAGTTTTTATGGCATTAAGAAATATTAGAACTTATAAAGATCCAATCCTAAGAAAAAAAAGTAAACCTGTAGAGGTGGTTAACGATAGAATAAAGGTTTTAGTTAAAGATATGTTTCAAACTATGTATTATGAAGATGGCGTAGGTCTTGCTGCCCCACAAGTTGGCATACTAAAAAGAGTGGTGGTTGTTGATGTTGGTGAAGGACCTATAGCGTTAATTAATCCTGAAATAATTTCAAAAGAAGGATCGTATATAGATGTGGAAGGGTGCTTAAGTTTACCAGAGGAGCAAGGTGAAGTTGAAAGGCCAGAGCGTATAACAGTAAAAGCTTTAAATGAAGAAGGAAAAGAAATTAAGTTTAAAGCAGAAGATTTATTTGCAAGGGCTATTTGTCATGAAATAGATCACTTAGATGGGGTTTTATTTACAGATAAAGTTATCCCAGAGGGGGAATAGAAGATAAATGAATATAGTATTTATGGGTACTCCAAATTTTGCAGTACCCTCTTTTCAAAAGATTATAGATGAATATGGTGTAGTTGCTGCATTTACACAACCAGATAGACCAAAGGGTAGAGGGAAAAAGCTTTCTATGTCTCCGGTTAAAGAATTAGCTTTAGATTATAATATACCTGTCTTTCAACCAGAAAAAGTAAAAGGCAATGAAGAAGTTATTAGAATACTTAAAGATTTAAATCCAGACTTTATAATCGTAGTAGCTTATGGTCAGCTATTGCCAAAAGCAGTTTTAGATCTACCTAAGTATGCATGTATAAACCTTCATGCATCATTACTACCTAAATATAGAGGGGCAGCTCCAATTAATTGGGCAATAATTAATGGTGAAAAAAAGAGTGGGAATACTACTATGCTTATGGATGTTGGGCTAGATACAGGGGATATACTTTTAACTAATGAGGTATGTATAGATGATGATATTACAGCAGGTGAGCTCCATGATAAGTTAATGAGTACCGGATCAGATCTTCTTATAGATACTATACAATCTATGTATAAGGGATGTTTATCATCAATAAAGCAAGAAGATAAAGGAAGCAGTTATGCTTCTATGTTAAATAAAGATATTGCTAAGATAAATTGGAATGAAAGCTCTTTAAATATACATAATCTTATAAGAGGATTAAATCCATGGCCTATAGCTCATACTGATTATGAAGGACAAAGAATGAAAATATACAAAAGTAGCGTTATAAATAAAAATTCTGGGAAAATGCCAGGAACAATATTAAATGTAAGTAAAGAAGGTATAGAAGTATCTACAAAGGATAGTGTAATTCGTATCGAAGTTATACAATTTCCTAATGCAAAGCCATTAAAAGTTGAAGAATATATAAATGGACATGATATAAAAGAAGGTTTAATATTAATCTAACTTAAAGGGAGGTAATTTTTTTGTTTTATGATAGTACTTATTTAATTTTAGTGCCAGCTTTAATACTTTCTTTATGGGCTCAATCTAGAATATCATCTACTTTCAATAAATATTCAAAGATATATAGTTCCAAGGGATATACAGGTTCAGAGGTGGCAAGGATGATTCTTGACAGTAATGGACTCCTTGATGTACGTATTGAGAGGGTGGCTGGTAATCTTACAGACCACTATGACCCTAGAGATAGGGTGTTAAGACTTTCAGAAAAGGTGTATTCTAGCACGTCAGTAGCATCTATAGGGGTTGCAGCTCATGAAGTAGGGCATGCAATTCAACATCAACAGGAGTATAAGCCACTCATAATTAGAAATAATATAGTGCCTGTTGTAAATATAAGTTCTAGTGCATCTTGGGTAATATTTTTTATTGGAATAATAATGGGATTGCCGTTTTTAACTAATATAGGGATAGTATTATTTTCAGCAGTAGTTTTATTTCAATTGATAACTTTACCTGTTGAATTTAATGCTTCTAATAGAGCTATTAAAATACTAGAAGATAAATCTATACTTTATGAAAATGAAATAGTTGGCGCAAAAAAGGTGTTAAGTGCGGCAGCTCTTACTTATGTAGCAGCGACACTTACTGCTATATCACAATTATTAAGACTAATGGCATTAAGTAATAGAAGAAATGATTAAAGAATTTGAGGTAGAAATATGAACGCGAGAGAATTAGCCACTAATGTTTTATGTAAAGTATTTAATGAAAATGCTTATTCTAATATTGCATTAAATAAGGAATTAAAAGGTAAAGACTTAAAAGATATGGACAGAGGACTTATTACTGAAATAGTATATGGAACTATAAAATATAAATATACTATAGATATTATAATAAAGTCCTTTATAAAAGATATAAAAAAAGTAGATAACTATGTATTAAATATATTAAGGATTACTGTATATCAAAT
>CAYYWN010000342.1:0-2761 GCA_964474485.1 uncultured Clostridium sp.
ATATAATAATAGATATTAAAAATAGTATTTAAACATAAGAGGAGTGATTATATGAACGTTAAAGAAAGTATTGTTAATTTTATGAAAAATCAAGCATATAAACCAATGGAAATTCGAGAATTAGCTGCTGTTTTTGATATAAATAAGGGCGAATATAAAGAATTTAAAAAAGTAATAAAGGTAATGGAAAAAGAAGGACTTATAGTAAAAACAAATTCAGATAAGCTCGGACTCACTGAGAAAATGGGGTTAGTTCCAGGAAGACTTCAAGCTCACCAAAAGGGATTTGGATTTGTTATACCTGATGAAGAGGGATTAAAAGATGTATTTATTCCTAGTTCATTTATAAATGGAGCTATGAACGGGGATAAGGTTGTTGCAAAAGTAACAAGAGAAGATTTCAATGGGAAAAAAAGAGAAGGGGAAATTATAAGAATAACAGAAAGAACAAATAACACTATTATAGGAGTTTATGAAAGTAGTAGTAACTTTGGATTTGTTATTCCAGAAGATAAGAGGATACAAAATGATATATTCATACCTAAAAACCAAAAGCATGGCGCAGATGATAATGATGTAGTTATAGTAGAAATTACAGAGTGGCCAGGAAAAAGAAGAAATCCTGAAGGCAAGGTCTTAGAGATATTAGGTAAAAAGGGTGACAAGGGTCTTGATATATTAACAATAATTAAAAAGCATTCATTGCCAGAAGAATTCCCAGAAAAAGTTGAAAGATTTACTGAAAATATAGAAGATCATATACCAAAGACTGAATACAAGAAAAGAAAAGATTTAAGAGAAGTTAGAATGGTAACAATTGACGGGGAAGATGCAAAGGATTTAGATGATGCTGTATCTATAGAAAGGCTTGAAAGTGGAAACTACAAGTTAGGAGTTCATATAGCAGATGTATCTCACTATGTAAAGGAAAACAATCCATTAGATAAAGAAGCGCTAAAAAGAGCTACTTCAGTTTACTTAATAGATAGAGTTATACCAATGCTTCCACAGAAGTTATCTAATGGGATTTGTTCTTTAAATCCTAAGGTAGATAGGCTGGCTTTAAGCTGTTTTATGGTTATAGATAAATTAGGAAAAGTTTTAGAACATGAAATAGTTGAAAGTGTAATAAATACAAGCGAGAGAATGACCTACACTGAGGTAACAAAGATACTTAAAAAAGAAGATAATGAACTGTTAAAAAAGTATGATTATCTTTATGATGATTTTAAGGCTATGGAAGAGCTTTGTAATATACTAAACAAGAAAAGACTTGATAGAGGAGCCATTGACTTTGACTTTGAAGAATCTAAAATAATACTCGATAAGATGGGTAAACCAATTGATATAAGACCTTATGAAAGAGAAATATCAAATAGAATCATAGAAGAATTTATGTTAGTATGCAATGAAACAATTGCTGAGCATATGTACTGGGCTAATATTCCATTTATTTATAGGATTCACGAAAACCCAGATGAAGAAAAATTGCAACGTTTTAGTGAATTTGTTCATAACTTAGGTTATGTAGTTAAATGGAGTAAAGAAATACATCCAAGTTCATTACAAGAGGTATTAAATAAGGTTAAAGGTGAAAAAGAAGAAAGTGTAGTAAGTACTCTTCTTTTAAGATCCATGATGCAAGCTAAGTACGGCCCTGAATCTGTAGGACACTTTGGTCTTGCAGCTAAATATTATTGTCACTTTACATCACCAATAAGAAGGTATCCAGACCTTATGATTCATAGAATAATTAAAGAATTTATAAATGGTAAAGTTGACTCAGAAAGAGCTTCAAAGCTTGTTCCTATTGTAGACTATGCAGCAAAACAGTCCTCTGAAAGAGAAAGAACCGCAGAAGAGGCTGAGAGAGAAGTAGATGATATGAAAAAAGCTGAATATATGAGTGAAAAGATTGGAGAAGAATTTGATGCAGTGATATCCTCAGTAACTAGCTTTGGATTCTTTGTACAGCTACCTAACACAGTAGAAGGTTTGGTTCATATAAGTACCCTAGATGATGATTATTATATATATGATGAAAGACATCTTAGTTTAGTAGGAGAAAGAACAAAAAATATATATAGGCTAGGAGATCCAGTAAGAATAAAAGTAGCTAGAGTAGACCTTGAAAATCATGAGATATACTTTGACCTTTTAAAAGAGGACTTAAACACAGAAGATAAAGCCCTTTTAACAAAGAAAATGAGTTATTTAGACGAGGAAGATAAAGATGAGGAAGATGACAAAAATGATATAATAGAGGATGTTAAAAGTGAGTACTATAAAGAAGAAGATATAAAATTTTAATATCTTAAAATCTTAGTTAAAGTGTTAAGTAGATTGAAATATTTATGTAATTTTGGTAGAGATATTAGTATACAAGTAATAATTAGTTGATTTAGCATTAGAATGATTAGACTTTTATTGTTAAATTAAAAAAAACTTATAGATAGGTGTAAAAGTGGATAAAGGTAGAATGGATAGATATACGCTTATAACAGGAGCTACAGGTGGTATAGGTTATGAACTATCATTAGTATTTGCTAAAAATAATCATAACTTGTACCTTATAGCAAGAGATATTAAAAAGCTGAAAGAGATTAAATTATATTTTGAAAACACATATAAAATAAAAGTAATTATATATGAAGCGGATCTTACATTAGAAAAAAGTATTATAGAAATCTATGATAGTATTAAAGAGAATAATATAGTTATAGAAAATATAATTAATAATGCTGGATTTGGAAGCTTTGGA
>CAYYWN010000343.1:0-2753 GCA_964474485.1 uncultured Clostridium sp.
CCAGAAAAACCAGCACCTGAAATAAAGTCTCTAACTCCGAATTCAATTATATATAATGAAAAGGATAAGTATATATCCATATACGGAAAGAATTTCCAAAAGGGTGCTAAGGTTAAATTTGGAGATAAAGAAGGTTTAAATGTATCAGTAAATACTGAAGCGTATATTAGAGTTATGGTACCAATATCAGATAAACCAAGTATAGTAGATATAACAGTAATAAATCCAGATGGAAAAGAAGTAAAACTTATTAATGGATTTAATTATATAGCTCTTCCTTAAATACTAAAATTAAGAATATAAAGTGTGTAAATATTAGATATATAAGGGTGTTCATATATGAACACCCTTATAATCTAAAAGGGGGACATAATAATGATGCAAAAAATCAACAAAAAGGGAATTGGTATATTTATCCTATCAATATTTTTTTTCAATGCTTTATTTTCAACTCCACTACTTACAGTTAATGCAATTAGTGGAGTTTTAACTGCGTCTAAAGATATTAATAAGAGTGCTGTGGTTCACGGAGAGGAATTTAATGTAACTGTTAATATAAAAGGAACACCACCAGTAAATACAGTAATACCAAATGACATCATACTTATAATAGATAAGTCAGGAAGTATGAGTGGACAAAAGATTCAAGATGCAAGGGAATCAGCAAAGGCTTTTGTTGATTTAATGGATATGACAAAACATAGAGTGGGTATTGTGGATTTTAGTTTAACACAAAATATAGGTTCATTACCATTAACAAATGATTCATCAGAGGTTAAGAATTATATAAATGTCATAAAGCCAGGTGGCGGTACTCACACTGGTAGTGCTATTAGGAAAGCAACAGAAATGCTACAAAATCATAGAAAAGACGCTCAACCTGTTATAATAATAATGACAGATGGAGCTGCAAATTATGGCGGAAGCGAAGAAGCAGGATTTAGAGATGCTAAAGAGGCAGCAAATTATGCTAAAGAAGCGGGTATAATATTTTATACTATTGCTTTATTAGATCAAGGTGATAACCCTTCAAATAGTCCTCAAAATAATGTTTTAAAAGAAATGGCAACCACATCTCAACATCATCACTTCGTACTTGGATCAGTTGGATTAAATGATATATATAAAGCTATAGTAAAAGAAATAGGTATAGTATCTGCTTATGATTTAACCATAAAAGATGTTGTATCACCGGAGTTTGAAATTGTACCAGGTTCTTATGATACTAATATACCAAAACCTACGGTAAATGGTAACGAGATATCTTGGCACTTATTAGAGTTAAAGGATCAACAGTTAACTTTTAATTATAAGATAAGAGTAAAAGACTCAACATCTGTAGGTAAATATCCTGTAGCTTCAGAGTCTACTGTTAATTATACGGATTTCACAGGAGTTAAAAATACAGTTAGTCTTAATGTTCCAATAGTAAGTGTTGAATATCCTGCTCCAACCATAACAACAGTTACTCCAGATAATGGAGATATGGTAGGGGGAAATGAAATAATTATAAAAGGTACTAATTTTAGACCAGATGCTAAGGTTTATTTTGACAGTACTTTAGCTACAAAGGTTACTTATGTTAGTGAAAATGAAATAAAGGTAATTGTTCCAGAAGGAAGACAAAAAACTGTAACTTTAAAGGTTGTAAATGTAGATGGGAAATTTGCAAAAAGTAGTTATCTTTATTGGACAACACCAGTAGTAACAAGCATTACGCCTAATGAAGGCCCCATTACTGGGAATACATCCTTAAGAATAGTAGGGAATTATTTTATGAATGGGATAAAAGTTAAGATTGGTGATAAAGAAGCTAAAAATGTCATGTATGTGAGTTCCACTTTAATTTATGTAACAACAGATGAAGCAGAAAATGTAGGAACAGTTGATGTAACACTAACCAATCCAGATGGAAGAGAAGTAAAGATTGATGATGGATTTAATTATATACCTGTACCAGAAAAACCAGCACCAAAAATAACATCTTTAAATCCAAGTTCAATGATATATAATGAAAAAAATAAAAGTATAAACGTATATGGAGAGAATTTCCAAAAGGGCGCTAAAGTTAAATTTGGAGATAAAGAATGCTTAAATATATCAGTAAACCGTGAAAATTATATTTCAATTACTGTACCAAGCTCAGATGAAGTAAAGGTAGTAGATGTAACAGTAATAAATCCAGATGGGAAAGAAGTAAAACTAGCTAATGGATTTAGTTATATCCCAGAACCAGAAAAACTGGCACCAGAAATAATATCTTTAAATCCAAATTCAATTATATATAATGAAAAAGATAAATCTGTAAGCATATATGGAAAAAATTTCGAAAAAGGAGCTAAAGTTAAATTTGGAGATAAAGAATGTTTAAATATATCAGTAACCAATGAAAAATATATTAGAGTTACTGCACCAAATGTAGATAAGCCAGGCGTAGTAGATGTAACAGTAATAAATCCAGATGGAAAAGAAGTAAAACTAGCTAATGGATTTAGTTATATCCCAGAACCAGAAAAACTGGCACCAGAAATAATATCTTTAAATCCAAATTCAATTATATATAATGAAAAAGATAAATCTGTAAGCATATATGGAAAAAATTTCGAAAAAGGAGCTAAAGTTAAATTTGGAGATAAAGAATGTTTAAATATATCAGTAACCAATGAAAAATATATTAGAGTTACTGCACCAAATGTAGATAAGCCAGGCGTAGTAGATGTAACAGTAATAAATCCAGATGGAAAAGAAGTAAA
>CAYYWN010000344.1:0-2744 GCA_964474485.1 uncultured Clostridium sp.
GTATTTATGTTTGTTCTCTGGTGTGACGATTAGACCATAAGCGTAAGTTCCAATCACAACCACACACGCAAACTATAAACGACAACCAGTAAACAGTAAAATAGAAAAGAGAGAAGAAAAAAAAACCTTTGTCGTTTCTTTCACTCTATCCAGAATTATTTGGGCTTCATTTTTTTTATAGAATTTCCAGGATTTCTTCTTTATTTTTGAGGTTTTTGGAGGAGAATTATTTCTCCTTTTCAAGTATTGAGTCTCGAGTCTTTGATCAAATTTAAAAATAAAGAAACATGACCAATTTGAAATCCTTTTCTGTAATTCCTACTGTTGCAAACTCTGGAGTGGTAAATGTAGCTCCAGGAATTACTGAATAATCCATTATAGTTTCAATTCCCATTATATTTTTTACTGCTACTGTTCCTTGGTGAGATGCTACATGTGCTAATTGAATCTTGTTTGTCACATCTCCAATGGCATAAACTCCTTTTACTGAGGTTTCCATTTTATCATTGACTTCAATAGCTCTATCTCTTTCAGTAAGTTTAACTCCTATACTTTTAAGCTCTTTATTATTCATAACAGGACTTCTACCTACTGACATTAGTATTGTATCTCCCGTTATAAACTTTTTATTTCCACCCTTTTCAAAGGCCAGGATAAGGTTTCCTTCTTCATCCTTTATTATTTCCTCAGCTTTTGCTCCTGTATATAGGCTTATTCCAAAAGTTCTAGCACTTTCTTCTACCACCTCTATAACATCATCATCACAGGCTGATAGTATTGAACCAAAGTACTCTACTACAGTTACTTTTGATCCAAGCTTTGCATAAACAAAGGCAAATTCCATACCTATAATTCCCCCACCAATAATTAAAAGCTTTTTAGGGATTTCTTTAAGGTCTAAGGCTTCTTTATTAGTGATTACTCCCTTAAGATCATTCCCTTTAATAGGTAGTAAATTAGCCTTTGATCCTGTAGCTATAATTATATTTTTAGCCTTTATAGTAGTTTCAGTATTATTTTCCTTAACAAAGATTGTGTCCTTGCTTAAAATTTTACCTTCTCCCTTAACTATAGTAACCTCTCTCTTACCTAATATATATTCTATGCCACTCTTTAATTCCTCTACCACGGAGTCTTTTCTTTCAATTACCTTTTTCATGTTTACATTTACATTAGTAGCCTCAAGGCCAAAATCATCAGCATGTTTCATGTTGTGGAATATTTCTGAGCTTCTTACTAAAGATTTAGTAGGTATACATCCATAGTTTAAGCATGTACCGCCTAAACTATCCTTTTCTATAATTACTACCTTAGCACCAAGTTTCGCAGCTTCTATAGCAGCCACATAACCCCCTGGCCCTGCTCCTAAAATAATAATATCACACTCTAGCTTTTCTTCCCTAGGTTTTAAAAGTCCTCCTAGATAATTAAAGCTACTCTTAGCATTTTCCTTTTTCAGATCCTTATCTTTTAAGGAAGAGTTAACTTTCAAATTGATTCCTAAGTCCTCTGCCTTTGCTATTACATCTCCTAAATTTAAGGTATCTCCAACATTTATAAGTAACTCATTTATTATGCAATTTATTTTAGATTTAAATATAATACTTCCCTTATTGCTTTCAATGGAAATTAATCTATCTCCAGCTTTTATCTTATCTCCTGATTTTATATGTATTTTACAAACCTTACCGCTTTTAACTTGACCACCTATTTTATCTAAAACTATATCTACCATAGTTATACCTCCAAAATTATAATGGGAAACACACCAAAGTGCATTTCCCCTGATTTCCTTAATATCTTCAAAATATAACAGTTCAAAATAACTAGTTAATTTTTGAAGATGTCTAACTGTGAGTCCTAGTTAAAATCCTTTTCAAATTCATCAATAGAATCCTTTAACAAGGTAACTGAATAAGCCATGGATGGCCCCCCGCCAAATGCAACTGAAACCATAGCAGCTTCCATAATTTCTTCTCTTGTAGCTCCTGCTTCTAAAGCTTTATATGTATGGAAAACTATACAATATTCACATCTACTGTAGGCCGCAATTCCTATACTTATTAACTCTTTTTCTTTTGTTTCAAGGCTTCCTTCTTTATATGTTTCTCCTAAAAGATTCATAAATGCATCTGCGTTATCTTTATTTGTTTCTCCTAATGTTTCAAGTCCCCCTATAAAGTCATTTAGCATCTCTCTTGGATCATTTTTCATAATACTCTACCTCCATTAAAAAAGATTAGCTTTAATCTGTAAGCTATCTAATCATTAGTATATCAACTATTGTTATACTAATCAACAACTTTGTGAAATAAATTTCAATCCTGTTAAAAACTTATTTTTTTTGCTTTATTCTTGAATAAAAATATAGGATTGATAATATTTTTTCTAAATATCCATCCTATTTTTAACGCTTGCTATTTAACTAATTATTTACCCAAATTTAATTTTTAGACATAACTTTAAAAATTCTTTCCACATTTTTCAAACCTGATTTTGACTATCCTCAAACAATTTGGCCCAAATTCAGAAACGTTGTGCTAATCTCAATAATACTTATTCAAAATTCAAAAATCCCCTCAGTCTGATTGCAAGGCCTGAGTACCGCTCTGTGATCCGGTTGTTGTCCACCATAGCATTCATTTTGTTTTCTGATCCCACCAAAATCACTGCCCTTTTTCCTCTGGTTACTGCTGTATAGAGCAGATTTCTCGTGGCAAGCATAGGTGGAAACCAGGATACTG
>CAYYWN010000345.1:0-2737 GCA_964474485.1 uncultured Clostridium sp.
ATTATATACTTGGCTACTTCTAGCACTCTTTCTTCGATATAGTCCTTCAAAGTGCTGCCTCCTTAACATCTATATTTATGAATATGCACTTATTTTTCTTTAAATTACTTTTCATTTACTTTTTCCCTAAGAAAGTATATTTTAGATTTATTTTAACTAATTTAATTTTCGCTGTATTTAAAATAATCTAAAAGTATAAAATATCATTATGTTTTATCTTAGCTTAGATGAAACTCATCTAAGCTAAGAATTTACTATTTATAACTTATATATTTTTCGGGATTAACCTTAATATTATCTTTTAAAACTTCAAAATGTAAATGATCTCCATACTTTTCTTCACTATAGTTACCAGCTGTTTTACCAACCTTTCCTATTTCCTGACCTTTAGATACTTTTTGACCTTGCTTTATTTGAACAGTATCTTCTAGATTCGAGTATATAGTTTTTAAACCATTTTGATGATCTATAACCATATACCTTCCAAATTCTGTGTTATCATTGTCTACTTTTTCTACCACACCATTAGATACTGCTAAAACCTTTTTCCCAAGATCTGCTTTAATATCTATACCTGATCTAGTTCTCCAGGTGCCAAGGGTATCACAAAATATGGTTTCTTCAGTGAACTGCCTTACTAATGATCCTTCTACTGGTTTTCCAAATTTAGTATCTGAACTTTTAGAAACGGTAGCTGAATCTTTTGATTCCGCTGTGGCTGATACGTTTTTATTTTTTTCCTCAGCCTTTGAGACGTCTTCGGATTTTTTGTTATTTTCCCTTACTTGGAGAGCATTGTTTATATCTATTTCCTGCGATTCCCGTCCCTCAGATAGTTTCAAATCTTCTTCACGTTGTACTACAGGTGGTTCATCCGTAGTAGACTTGTTATCTTTTACAGTTACTACAGCTATTGTAGCCACTATGCATAAACACACAAATAGTACTACATAAAACCCCTCCCTCTTAAAAAAATTAGTTGTCTTTTGACCTATTTTTTTGTCCATAATGAACACCTCCATATTACTAGTCTGTCCTTTACAAAATAAAAAATACATAAATTTAGTATTTTTTTTTCTACTTTTTTCTAAATGTTTCTTCATATTATTACAATTTTAGCAGCACTTATCATATTCTAAGTAACTATATTTCTTTTAACTTTTCATAGTTACACTAAAAAACAACTAAATAAAAACACAGTAATATCAATTATCACCGTGTCTTTATTTCAAAATCTCATATTTTATTTTTAATTACTTATTCTATTATCCTAATATTAAATTAGAGTTTACTCTTTATTACTTATTAATATTTTTTATATCAATTCCTTTATAATAATGAGATAGTATCTCTTTATAAGTTTTGTTATCCTTGCCCATAATATTAGCTCCCCATTGGCTCATGCCAACACCATGTCCATATCCAAGGCATTGGATTTCTATTTTACCTTTCTCAAAAGTTATATTGAAATTTGCTGAATTTAAATTAAATAACTTTCTAAATTCCACTCCAGTTAAGATATGTTCTCCTAAACGTATAGTTTTTACAGCGCCACCTTCTGTTCTTTCTAGTATTTTAACTTGTTTTAATAAATTTTCACTATTTAAGCGAGCCTCTTTATAATTTTCATTGACTTTAGTTATAAATTCATTATAACTAAATATTTCTTTTGACTTATACTTTGGCGCTATTTCTTCTCCAGGGCTCTGCACAGACTTTAGATAGGATTGAGAGAAAGTAAAAATCTCGTCAGCATTTTCTGTCTTACCAGAACTTACTGCAAAATACTGTGGATTAAGAACTAAGTTTCCCTCATAAATTAATATTTCACCATTAGTATCATCTACTGCTCCTTTTATTTTATTCCAGTACTCCTCACCTTTATCTCTACCCCACTTTTTTATTCTTTCATCCTTTCCAACATATACTTGGCAGTGCACACTATCACAAATATGACCATCTTTAGCGTCCTTACAGTTAACGAGAATCTTAGATACAGCAAAGGTTCTAGCTGCAACAGCTTGAGCTTTTAAAGCTTCTTCGTTAAAACTTGCAGGCATCTCAGCTGCTACTACCCCTATTATATATTGTTCTAAATTTATTTCACTTACTTTATTTTTATCTTTATTATAAACTTTAATAACTTTAAATTCCCTACCATTTAACTGATTTTTATGATAATCAATATTTTCATTTACTTCATATCTCTTAATTTCTTTTACGCCCCTATCTTTAAATCCAATAATTGTTAAAGGCAACAATACTATAAATAACATGAATAGTATAAAATAAATAATAATCCTTTTCAAATCAAAATCTTCTATAATTTTATACATTTTATTCTCCTTATATGTATTTCTATTATATATGAATCACTTGTCTTAAGCATTAATAGATCATATAAAATTATATTATTATTATTATAGATATATAACTTTAAAGCATATTTAAATTTACAATTGTAATTAAGTTACAGTTAGTTACGATAATTCATAATAAATCTCAATAAATATTTAACCTCATTTCCTAATCCTTCAAGGATTAAGACATGAGGTTAAATATAGAACTAATATAAGTGTATTATTCTTGTTATTCGACCATTGTGAACTACTTCCCACCTAAGAGATGGAAGCTTCTTTGTCAATACTACTACTGTAGCAATTTTACCTAGGTTATCAAGGTTATCCAAACCTTTTTATTAAAGTATAGTTTAAAAAAACGAATAAAAGTTACATTA
>CAYYWN010000346.1:0-2729 GCA_964474485.1 uncultured Clostridium sp.
GAGCATATTTTAAGCTTTCAAAAACGTCTGCACCTGGTTCTAACTTTATTTCATCTAACCACTCTGAAGCCTTTTGTAAATTTTCATCATTATAAGGCACCTTGCCATTTTTAGAAAATACTTTAAGATCCTTACTAAATGCTATTATATTAAAATCATCACCTTCATCAAGGTTTCTAAGACAAAGATGAAGTGCATTTTTCATTTCTTCAAGTTTCTCCCCCTCCATGGAGTCAGATATATCCATTAAGAAGTCATAATTTTGTCCTTCATGAGATTCTTCATAATCAAGTTTTGGATAAAGTCTAAGGTATAGTATACCCTCTTCTTCATCTATACCATCATAATTATATAACATACCGCTATACTCTTCATTTTTAACTTCTTTCATCATTAAGACAAAATCCTTATGAAGCATTTGACCTTCTTTAAATGTTACTTTGCATAAGGTATCATCTTCTCTATGAATATGAATTCCATGTGTAGGTGAGTATATATCTAGTTTATTAAAGGATTCTACCAACAAATTCATATTTAACTTGTATTGAGGCTTTTCTTTATTTAATTCTTCATCCTCCATAGATTGAGGTGCTATTATGCTCGGAATCATTAACTTAAAGCTATCATCCTCATATAAAAGCTGATCCATATAGGTTATATTAATTTTAACAGTCTCATTAGGTAAAATATTTCCTATCGATATAGCGAAAACGTTATCTTCATCTTGATCTATACTTATAATGTTTATTCCACTTTCTAATGCATTTTCATATATTTTATATGAGTCTTCTTTATCTTCTACTATAGCTCTTAAAGTTTTTCCTCCTAAAATTGCTTCAAAGCCACTTAGTACTGCAGTATCTGGTAGTGGAAATATATACACAGCATCTATATTACTATCTGTGTTATTTTCATATACCTGTGACATAGAAAATTCAACGAATTCCCCGCATATATTTCCGCTTATACTTACCTTTTTTAATTCTACCTCATCTTCAGAAAATCTTTTGTCTCTTAAACCATACTTACCCAAGGTTTTCTCTCCTTCCTAAATATCCTAATAATATTATAAGGATATGACATGTATTTATTATACTACGAATTACTTCATCTTTGCCTTAATATTTAAAACAAATTTTATCATAATTAGTGATTTGTTTCAATAATCTAACTTCTTTATATATTTTTTCTTTTCAGTCAAAGCTTTATTTCTTTAAAAAAAGTGATAAAGTATATGTGAAGCAAAAAGTGAGGTGTATAAATGAAAATTTTAAAAGAACTTATGATTATTCTATCATTTTATTTTATAGGTGAACTTATTCATAATATATTTAAGGTACCTATACCAGGAAATATTATTGCTATGATTATATTATTGCTTTCTTTAATGTTTAATATTATAAAATTAGAACAAATAAGCAAGGTAAGCAAGTTTTTCTTAGATCATTTAGCATTTTTCTTTATTCCAGCTGGAGTAGGTCTCATAACCTCAATAAGTTTACTTAAAGATAATTTCCATAAAATATTATTTGTATGTTTTATAAGTACAATTATTGTAATGTTAGTTTCTGCTAAGATCACAAGCTTTCTTATAAATCGTAAAAGAAAGAGAGGTATAAAAGTTGACTGAAATAATTAATTCCCCTTTATTTGGAGTCCTAATATCTTTAGTATGTTTTGAAATAAGTATTGCTTTATATAATAAATTTAAAATCCCCTTATTAAACCCTTTGCTCATAAGTACTGTTTTAATAATTTCTACATTACTTATATTTAACATAAGCTTTGAACAATATAACCTAGGAGGTAAGTTTATTTCATTTTTCTTAGGACCTGCAACTGTGGTTCTTGCAGTCCCATTATATAATAAGCTAGAATTATTAAAGAAGAATCTTATACCACTTTTATCAGGCATATTAGTAGGTAGTATCGCTGGAATAGTATCTATAATATTTTTATCTTATGCTTTAAACTTAGATTTAAGCATAATAAAATCATTAATACCTAAATCCACTACAGTTCCTATAGGTATAGAGATATCCAAAGGTCTAGGTGGCATACCATCCCTTACAGTATTTGCAATAATTGTTTCTGGAATAATAGGTTCTATAATTGGGCCTTTATTATTTAAAATATTTAAAATAGAAGATAGTTTATCAAAGGGTATTGCTTTTGGAACTGCTTCTCATGCATTAGGTACTGCTAAAGCCTTTGAAATTGGTGAAACAGAAGGTGCGATAAGTAGTATTTGTATAGCTGTAGCTGGTATAATAACAGTATTCATTTCTCCATTAATCTATAATATTTGTACAAGCATCCTAGGTCTTTAACTAAACTAAAATAAAATAATTTTAAGATTACATATATTTATAATTAAATAAAAAGATGAGATGAACTTTAGTTCATCTCATTTTTTTATTTTGTTTATCTTTATTACATATCACTTCTACCTTTTATAGACTACTTCCCCATCTATTATGGTATACAAACAATTCGTCATAGATTCTAGTGGATTACCATCAAATATTGCTATATCTGCATCTTTCCCTATTTCAAGGCTCCCTACTCTATTATCAATGCCAATAATTTCTGCTGCATTAATAGTTATAGCTTTAAGTGCATCTTCAAAGCTTAACCCTTCCTTAGTAGCAAGAGCAGCACATAATGGGAGATATTGTTGCTCTATAACTGGATGATCTGTCATTATTGCAACTTTAACACCTGAATCT
>CAYYWN010000347.1:0-2720 GCA_964474485.1 uncultured Clostridium sp.
TTACTTAATCTGTTGTAATCATTTTATGGAACCATTAAATATAATCTTTTCTTTTACCTTGTATATCTAAATACACTTTTTTAATAGCTTCATCTATTTAATTACATATTTCATTTATTTTGTGGCTCATAACTTCTTTCTTCTCATCATAAGGAAAGCTTATAACCCATGTAGGGTTATATTCCTCATCTTTATCTTTGATTTCATAACCCTTTTCTATGAAAGCTTTTGTATCAAACAAATCAAATATAGCTGAATATTCCCATTCCTCTACATCCTTATCAGTATCAAAGTAAAGACTCACAGTACCATCTATACAAAATAACTTTCTTACATAACTTCCTCCGTCCCCTACTTCATAGCTACCAAGCTCTCTTAAAAATAAATTAGTGTCTTTTTCTTTTTCCATAATCACTAATGATGAAAAATCCATAATAGTCCTCCTTATTTATAATTCCTTATTTTTTATACTTACTTACCTAAAGTTTTAAAATATACCTTAACATATAATATACTAAATTAAATAGGATGTTTCAAAGAAAACCCTATACTCTAAGTTAATTCAGCTTACTTTTATAATTTATAAGCCTATACTTATTATATATTAGTTATCCTTTTAAAACATCCTAAATTTTATTCTTACTTATTAATTTAAACTATCATATATCTTCTGTAAATTTTCTCTCATGGTTTCTATATAATTCCCCTCTGACTCTAAAGTATTAATAGTATCCGTTTTAGCACCAATCTCTCTAGCTAAGGTTTCTGATACCTTTGGACTCGCATTTTCTTCCATAAACACAGTTTTTAAATTTATCTTTTTTCCGACTTCTACTAATTCTTTAATTTTTTGTGGTGTAGGTTCCCCCTCTGCAAAAACATCCTCTACACTATATTGCTGAAGCCCAAAATCTCTACATAAGTATGCAAAAGCTGCATGACCTGTTACGAAGGTTTTATTTTTAAGTGGCTGTATCTTATTTTGATACTCATCTTTTAACGTATCTAGTTCCTTTTCAAACCTTTTATAATTTTCTTCGTAATATTCTTTATTAGAAGAATCTATCTTAACTAAAGCTTCTTTTATATTATTAGCCTCTACCTTAGCTTCTTTAAGACTTAACCAAACGTGAGGATCAAACTGACCATGTTCTTTGGATTCCTCTTTTGAACTTTTTATTAAATCTGCACCTTTAGATGCTTCTACTACTACTAAATTTTTATTGTCTACACTTTTTAATATGTCCTCTGCCCAGTGCTCCATTTCTAAACCATTATATATAAATAAATCCGCCTTGGACATATTTTTCATATCTTTTGCCTTCGGCTCAAAATCATGAGCTTCTATGCCACTTGGTACTATAGTTGTAATATCAATTTTATCTCCACCTATAGCCATAGCAAATTCAGTCATAGCATTAAAGCTGGATACTACAAAAATCTTTTTTTCTGCTTGATCATTATTGTTTCCTGATGCCTTTTTATTTACACATGATGATAAGAAGATCATCATACATATTGGTACTATAATTTTAAACAACTTTTTCTTCATTTCTTCCTCCTAGTTTGTGTTTTCCCTTGCAAATCATTTGCATTAAGTATATAATAATATACGAAGTAATCATTGTCAACATACAATTTAAAGTACAGGGAGCTGAAATATTTGATTATAATAAAAGATTTGTGCTTTTCTTATGAAAGCGCTAAACCATACATATTAAACCATGTAAACTTGACTATTCCTGAGGGTAGCTATTTTTCAATAGTAGGTGAAAACGGAAGTGCTAAAAGCACTTTAATAAAACTTATATTAGGATTATTAAAACCAATAAAAGGTGATATTAAAGTAAATACATCAAATATTGCTTACGTTCCACAAAAATTTGATAGTTTTAATTCTGAATTTCCAATAACTGTTCGTGAACTATTATCTAACCACAAAAAGGTGTGTAAAATAGATGGTCCTAGCACTATTGATAAGAGTCTAGAAATAGTCTCCATGACCTCTTACAAAAATAAATTAATAGGAAGCCTTTCTGGAGGGCAACAACAAAAGATATTCATAGCTAGGGCTTTGATGGGATCTCCAAAACTTATAATTTTAGACGAACCATCTACAGGAATTGATTTTCAAAGTCAAAAAGAAATATATGCTATAATAAAGTCTTTAAATACAGAAAATAATATTACTATTATATCTGTTGAACACAATCTAGACGCTGTTTTGAAGAACTCTACTCATATATATGAGTTAAGTTCAGACACTGGAGATGGTGTTTTGTACAATTCTAAAGAATATAGAGATAAGATTTTAAATGTTTATAACGAAAGGTAGATTTACATGTTGCAATTTGAATTTATGAGAAATGCCTTAATGGCCGGAATCTTTGTATCCATACTGTGTCCCTTTGTAGGGTTATTTTTAGTTCTTAAGAGATATTCTATGATGGGTGATACTTTATCCCATGCTTCCTTTGCTGGTATAGCTATAGGTTTAGTAGCAGGTTTAAATCCCATTATTACATCTTTTATTTTTACATCCGCCTGTGGACTCTTAATTGAGTATTTAAGAAATTATTACAAAAAATATTCGGAACTTGTAATGTCTATAATATTAACTCTTAGTATAGGTATAGCGATTTTAATAATGAGTACAGGAAAAGCAGGCTCAAGTGTTAATTCTATATTATTTGGAAATATGCTAACCGTTTCAAAAACAG
>CAYYWN010000348.1:0-2719 GCA_964474485.1 uncultured Clostridium sp.
AACATCTGGATGCGCTTCTACCACTGCTTTTACTCCTTCAGGAGCTGCTATAAGGCACATTAGACGAATATTTTTAGCCCCCCTCTTTTTTAAGAGTGAAATAGCATCCATTGCAGATCCGCCTGTAGCTAACATTGGATCTGTTACTATTACATCTCTTTCTTCAATGTCTTGAGGTAGTTTACAAAAATACTCTACTGGCTGAAGTGTTTCTTCATCTCTATATAGACCTATATGACCAATTTTAGCTGCTGGTATTATTCTAAGCATACCATCTACCATGCCAAGTCCTGCTCTTAATATAGGTACTATAGCCATCTTTTTACCTGATAACATCTTGCACTTAGTAACACAGATAGGAGTTTCTATTTCTACTTCTTCCATCTGTACATCTCGTGTAACCTCGTAAGCCATTAACATAGCTACTTCTTCAACCAACTCCCTAAAATCTTTTGACCCAGTATTCTTGTCTCTTATAAGAGCTAGTTTGTGTAAAATTAATGGATGTGTTATTTGTGTTACTTTTCCCATGTTCTTTCCTCCTAAAATCTATTAAGCATTATTTTATATATTAGGCATCATTTTAATATTTTAAAGTGATAGTATTTTATCTACATTAAAACATTCTTTTCGATGCTTAATTTAGCCTTTATTATTGATTTAAATTATTTTATATATTTACTTTCAATATCTGATATTTTGTCTATTCTCTTTTGATGTCTTTCACCTTGGAACTTTGCATTTAAAAAGGTGTCTACTATATCTAAAGCAAGACCTACCCCAACTACTCTTTCACCTAACGCCAATATATTAGCATTATTATGTTCTCTAGTTGCATGAGCACTAAATGTATCTGAACAAAGTGCTGCCCTAATTCCCGCAACCTTATTTGCTGATATACTTATACCTATTCCAGTTCCACAAATTACTATTCCAAATTCAAAGTTTTTCATAGCAACTTGTTCTGCTACCTTTAATCCAAAGTCAGGATAATCACAAGAATCATCATTATAAGTACCAAAGTCTACAATTTCTATTTGTCTTGCCTTTAAATGTTTTATAATCTCTCCCTTTAGCTTAAATCCTCCATGATCGCTTCCAATAGCTATCTTCATAAATATTACCTCCTTAATTTTAAAAGTACCTTTTTTGAATATAACAAAAATTTGTTATATTGCAAAAAAGAAGATGTGGTACCTATACCCTATCTCCTTTTAATTTTCCCAATAAAAGCCTTATTGATTTTTCGAGATCAAAAAAAGTTTTTTCATAAAATACCATTGTGCCGCCGTAAGGATCTACAATATCTCCTTTTACGCCGACATACTCATTTAAAGTGAATATCTTTTCTTTTTCTGTAGGAAATGCACTTATTAGTATATCTCTCATATATGAGGTCATAGTAAGTATAAGATTTGAGCTTTCAATATCATCTTTACTAAATTGAATAGCTTTTCTCTTTCTTAAATCTAAATCTAGTTTAGATTTAAGAATTTCAGCTGAATTTAAAGATGTAACACTATCTTTAACAATACTAAGCCCTACTGATTTTGAGCATATATCTTTATTGTCATTAATATAATTAAATATAGCTTCTGCCATACAGCTTCTACAAGTATTCCCTGTACATACAAAAAGAATATTCATAGTATCACACCTCCTCTTAAATAATATAGTTTCTATAAGTTAAAACATTAAAACTTATACATCTAATATATCGAACCCCGCTGATTTTTTTAACCTATTCATTATGGCAATCCCTAGTCCAAGCTCCTCAAAGCTTTCAGATAATATTAAATCTACATCTTTATCATCAATGGTTCTTAAACATTCAAAAAGATTTTTTGCTATAATATCTAAATCTTTTCTACTTCCTAGTGATAAAACTATGCCCTTATTATAAAGGCTTTTAGTTTCCTCTGTAGCTATAATTCCCACAGTCTTTCCTTCATCTATACAATTTTGCACTATTTCATTAACTTTTGCAATAGTTTTTTTCAAATCCCCTCTTATTATCCTCAAAGGGGCCTTAGGTGCATAATGTTTATATTTCATTCCTGGAGCTTTAGGTTTTAATTCTTTACTAGGACTCTTCATTACTGCAGGGTCTATATAGATATCTTCTTTTACTTCTTTTAGCATTTCTAAAGTTATAGCTCCCGGTCTTAGTATACAAGGAGGATCTACTGTACAATCTAATATTGTAGACTCAAGTCCTATATTACTACCTTCTCCTCCTAATATATATTCAACTTTTCCATTTAAATCTTCTATGCATCTTTCTACTTCTGTTGGACTTGGTCTTCCTGAAATATTAGCAGAGGGAGCTGCTATTGGAACACCACTTTTTAATATAAGTTCCCTTGCAATTTTATTAGAAGGCATCCTTATACCTATAGTATTTAATCCAGCGCTAGTAGTTAAAGGTATAATATCAGATTTATTCAATATAAAAGTTATTGGCCCTGGCCAAAACCTTTCCATAAGCTTAGTTGCTACAAAAGGTATATCTTTTATATATTTCTTTATATTAAAGTCCGATACATGTATTATAAGTGGATTATCTTGAGGTCTTCCCTTTGCATTAAATATTTTTGAAACTGCCTTTTCATCTAAGGCATTAGCTCCAAGCCCATATACTGTTTCCGTTGGGAATACTACAAGCCCTCCAGCTTTTATTGTATTAGCTGCTTCTTCTATGGAATTTGTATTTATTTTT
>CAYYWN010000349.1:0-2704 GCA_964474485.1 uncultured Clostridium sp.
TTTTCTTTGTGGAAATTTTTTTCTAAATTATGCTCTAAATACAACTTCTTCACGACTAAACATGAATCTTGCAAATAATAGCGAAATAATTATATAAGCTATAGTCCACCCCAATGTTATAAGTATATGATTATAATTATAAATACCCATTATTAGTTCCTTTAAAAGGCAAACTTAATTAGCTAATGGTATATGAAAATAAAAATTTTCTATACTTTTTAGGATCTAACATATATGTTGCATATGCTGGAATTATAGCTATTATGGTAAGTGGTGTTAAATACGTCTGAGCCTCTTTAAATGATCTTGCATATATACTTATAGAAAGTTCCAATGCACCAAAAACCATAGTTGTTAATATAGCAACCATACCTATTAAAATCATTGCTTTTGGTTCTATACTAAATGTTGCTGCTGAAGCATTTCCGTTAGACATAAGACCTCCACTTTGTTTCATAGCAATCATAACACCTGCTAATGATGCTATAGTTGTCACTAATCCCATAACTCTAATTGCTAAGAATTTTCCCCAAAGTAATGACATCCTGCTTGCCTTTGTAGTTAATAAAGGCTCTAAAGTCCCTCTTTCCTTTTCCCCAGCTCCTAAATCCGTAGCTGGAGCAATTGGTCCTGATACACTGTACATAACAAGTAAAAAAGGTAATAATAATGATAGCATAAATTTACTAAAGCCTTCAGATTCTTTTTCGAAAGTTTTAACTTGCATATTTATTGGAGTTAAAAGTTCTTGTTTTATCCCTCTTAATTCAAGCCTATTTGCCACAATTTCTTTAGAATAAACGTCTATATAACCTTTAATTTTGGATAACGCCATTTGAGATTGTTGGCTAGAATTATCATACGTTACTATAATATTAACCATTTCTTCCTTTGAAATTGAATCTTCAAAGCCTTCTGGTATTTCTAATGCCATAAGTATCTTGCCGCTTTTCATATCTTCTTCAATACTAGCAGTTTCTACGAGATTTATCCCCTTTTGATTTTTTATGAACTGTCCCATATCACTATTTGATTTGTCTGAAATAGAAATCTTAAGATTATCCTCTACTGACTTTGATGTTTTACTTATACTTTTACCCATAACCATAAATAATAATGGGAATATAATAAGAGGTATTACAATACTTCATATAAGGGTCTTTTTATCCCTAAATATATCCATTAGCTCTTTTTTAAATACTAATAAAGTTATACTTCTATTCATTTTGGGAATCCCCTCCTATTAATTTAGTAAAAATGCTCTCCATATCTTGATCATTATATTTTTCTTTTAGTTTATCAATTTTACCATCTTCAACTACTTTTCCTTTATTTATTATAACTACTCTATCACATAGCTTTTCAACTTCATTCATCATATGACTTGAAAATACAATTGCTTTATTTTCTTCTTTGCAATGAAGTATAAAATCATGTATTATTTTTGATGCACTTATATCTAATCCTGCTGTTGGTTCATCAAACAGCATAATTTTAGGATCATGAACAATGGACCTTGCAATAGCAACCTTTTGTTTCATTCCCCTTGAAAATTTACCTACTCTTCTATCTATATATTCTTCCATGTTAAATGCCTTAACTAATTTATTTATTTGTTCTTCAGCTTTTTGATTTGAAATGCCATTTAATTGGGCAAAATATTTAATATTTTCCCTTGCTGTAAGCCTGTCATATAGACCAACTTCTCCACCGAATAATATTCCTATCTCCCCTCTTACCATATGAGCATCATTTACTACATCATAATTATTTATATTCACTGTTCCTGATGTAGGTTTTAGCATTGTTGCAAGCATTCTTAAAGTAGTTGTCTTTCCAGCACCATTTTCTCCAAGTAACCCCACAATTTCACCTTGACTTACCTTAAAGCTAATATTATCTACTGCTTTTACAGATTTAAATTGTTTACTTAGTCCAATTACTTCTACCACAAAATCACTCCTCTTAAATAAAATAAACTAAAGGGACAGTTCATAAGTACAACAAACGTAGTTTGTCCTTACTTAAATAACAGAAACTATAAATTAATCAGTAGTACCTATATTAATTCTCTTAATTATTATATCATCTATTAACAAATAACTCATAATAAATTTAATTATTAATGAAAAAACAAATAAAACACGTTATTTCTATTTCTTTTTTCATAATTGGTAAATTCCTTATACTTTTATCAGAAGTTTATCACTTGAAAAATTTTTATGGCGATAGCCCGTTGATTTATAATGATTTGTATCAAATTAAGAAAAGAGTTGTTAATTCCGATTCTTACTGGAAGTTATAAAGAAAATGTTTTCATAACAAAAGCCTCCTTTTTATAATTAGTTTAACAATTGTAAATAAGTTTTAAAAACGTTTTGGTGTGGGGGAATTTATAGCCATTTTTACCACCTAACAGTCTGCTACATTTCCACATATCTTAACAAATGTAATAAACAACAATTACAGTAAAAGCAAAATTTTCATGGGGATTTTAATGCGAAATCTCTGTACTTTTATTTTAAGTCTTGATTTTTTTATTAGTTTATGTAAGACTAAATATAAATAATTATAGGGACAGTTCATAATTTTGGTTAGGAGGATTTTTATGAGAATTGGATTAGGATATGATGTTCACAAGTTAGTTGAAGATAGATCTTTAATATTAGGTGGAGCAACTATACCTTATAAGTATGGATTGCTT
>CAYYWN010000350.1:0-2701 GCA_964474485.1 uncultured Clostridium sp.
AGATACGGTAGATATGATAAAGATCAATAGAGGAATTGATATAGATCTTGATAAGTTAGAATTTGAAGACAAAGAAGTATATAAAATGATAGGTGAAGGTAAAACAGTAGGGGTGTTTCAGCTAGAATCAGCAGGAATGACTAACTTTATGAAGGAACTAAGACCTGACTCCTTAGAAGATATAATAGCTGGAATAAGTCTTTATAGACCAGGACCTATGGCAGAAATACCTAGATATATAGAAAGTAAGAAAAACCCAGAAAAGTTAGTTTACGAAACACCAGAACTCGAGAGTATATTAGATGTAACCTATGGAGTAATGGTTTATCAGGAGCAGGTTATGGAAATTGTTAGAAAACTTGCAGGGTATTCCATGGGCCGAAGTGACTTAGTTAGAAGAGCGATGTCAAAGAAAAAGCATAAGGTTATGGAAGAGGAAAGACATAACTTCATAAATGGTGTAGTAGATGAAAATGGAACTATAGAAGTGCCAGGCTGCGTAAGAAATGGAATTTCAAAAGAAGCAGCAAATAAAATATTTGATCAAATGATGGACTTTGCTTCCTATGCATTTAATAAATCACACGCCGCCGCCTATGCTGTAATTGGATATCAAACAGCTTACTTTATGAAGTATTACCCTGTAGAATATATTGCTGCGATGTTAAATAGCGTGATGGGAATAAATGAAAAAGTATCTGGCTATATTAGATTTGCAGAAAGTATTGGAATACAAGTTTTATCACCAGATATAAATGAAAGCTATGGTAAGTTCACTGTTAAAGGAGATACTATAAGATTTGGACTAGGCTCTGTAAAAAATGTAGGATTAAATGTGGTAAATGGTATAGTAGAATCTAGGGATAAAAAGGATAAGTTTATTTCCCTTTATGATTTTTGCAACAAGATGGAGGTTTCAAGTATTAATAAAAGAGCCTTAGAAAGTCTTATAAAAGCTGGGGCCTTCGATGGATTTAAGACCTTTAGATCTCAAATGCTAGCAGTGAATGAAAAGATGCTAGATGGAATATCTAATCAAAAAAAGAAGAATATAGAGGGTCAAGTAAGTCTTTTTTCTGCCTTTGATAATACAGAAGAGCAATTTCAAATAAAGTACCCCAATATAAAAGAATTTGATAAAAAATATATATTAGCTATGGAAAAAGAAATGACAGGATTATATCTTACAGGGCATCCTTTAGATGAATATGAAAAAAGCTTAAATCTTCAAACATCTACTAATATTGCTAAAATATTTAGTGATTATGATGAAACTTATGGTGAAAACTCCATAATAGAAAATACATCAGTAGAGTTACTACAGTCTATTGAAGATTCTAATATAAATAAGATTATAGCTAATACTTTAAAAGATGGAGATAGAGTAGCAATAGGTGGAATTATTTCAGATTTTAATAGAAAAATAACAAGAAATAATGCTATGATGGCATTTATAAAACTAGAGGATTTAACAGGAATCATAGAGTGCATAGTATTCCCTAAAGCTTATGAAAAGTTATCATCCCTAATAGATGAGGATAGCCTAATAGTTATAAAGGGAAGACTTGTAATGAATGAAGATGAAGATCCCAAAATTATCTGTGAGCAAATAATACCTTTAGAAAAGGTGGATAGTTCAAAACTTTATATAATGGTGGAAGATGAAAAGACAGCAAGGAAAATAATAAAAGACTTAAAAATAATATTATCTAAATTTAGAGGAAATACTCCAGTATATCTATTTGCAGCAAAGGAAAGAACTTCATTTAGACTTTCAAGAGATGCATGGGTGGACTTAGATACTGAAATAGTAGATATTTTGAAAGATAAATTTGGAGAAGATAAGGTAAAGGTTACTTAAGGTATATATTTAAAATAAAAATTCATAATCTGTGGATTTTTAGTAAATACTAATTAATGATAATCTCCTAATATTTAAAGCGATTCTAACATAAAAATTTAGAATCGCTTTAAATAAACCAATAATTTAGAAGTATATAATACAAAATAAGACAATGTAAATGTATCCATGTAATATATCTTAAGTTATTCTAAGTATTTTTAACGTAATTGTCCAGAATTCTCCCATCCTCTTAGATAGGAAATGGATAGCACTTGCCGATAGGCAACATATAAACTATAATATAACTAACAAATTGTTCTTACAAAACTGAATATATAGGTTGAGTAGAGAAATAAGTTCTACTCGTAAAATATTCAACCATGCGTTATTGTACCACAAGAGCGAAAACTAAGCTTTGACGGTGGTAGTTCACGAAAGAGTTGAAAAAACCTACATAATTCAGTAAAATTAAGGTTGGAAGATATTAATGGTAATGTCTGTATATTATGAAATCAGATTGTCAGCGATTTATCATTAATTAAAAACATTTAAGCTTATAAAGAATAAAAAGTGTATTTATAATTTAATAAGATTAATTAATAAAATAAAGACTAATCATGTATACTTTGATTTTATTATACAAACATTAAAAATCAAATGAGTACAAATTTAACCTAGGCGGGACTTAAAATGACCTGCCGGTATAGGAGGAATAATTATGAAAAGAATAGCCATACTTACAAGTGGTGGAGATGCGCCAGGAATGAACGCTGCTATAAGAGCGGTAGTTAGAACAGCTATAGAAAAAGGCATTGAGGTAATGGGTGTTAGAAGAGGATATAGCGGACTTATGAACGG
>CAYYWN010000351.1:0-2697 GCA_964474485.1 uncultured Clostridium sp.
TTTGAAGACGTAAATTTAAAGTTTGTTCCAGGAAATTGTTATGGTGTTATAGGAGCAAATGGAGCAGGAAAGTCTACTTTTTTAAAAATACTTTCAGGTGAAATAGAGGCTAATACAGGAGAAATTATAATACCTAAGAATGTAAGAGTATCTGTTTTAAAACAGGATCATTATCAATATGATGATAAAGAAGTAATGGAAACAGTTATAATGGGAAATACTAGACTATATGCAATAATGAAGGAAAAAGATGCTTTATATGCTAAGGCAGATTTTACTGATGAAGATGGAATGAAAGCATCAGAACTTGAAGGTGAATTTGCAGAGTTAAATGGTTGGGAAGCAGAAGCGGAAGCATCAATGCTTTTACAAGGACTTGGTATAGCAACAGATCTTCACAATAAGTCAATGAGTGATCTTAAAGGTGATGATAAGATAAAGGTTCTTTTAGCTCAAGCTTTATTTGGAAAACCAGAAGTTTTAATACTAGATGAGCCTACTAACAACTTAGATATCAAAGCTATTACATGGCTTGAGAACTTCTTAATAGATTTTGAGGGAACAGTTATAGTAGTATCACATGATAGACACTTCTTAAACATGGTTTGTACTCAAATCTGTGATGTTGATTTTGGAAAAATAAGATTATATGTTGGTAACTATGATTTCTGGTATGAATCAAGCCAACTTGTAACACAAATGATAAAAGATCAAAATAAGAAAAAAGAAGAGAAGATAAAAGAGCTTCAAAACTTTATAGCTAGATTCTCAGCTAATGCATCTAAATCTAAGCAAGCAACTTCAAGAAAGAAATCACTTGATAAGCTTACAATAGATGAACTTCCATCATCATCAAGAAGATATCCTTTTGTTGGATTTAAACCAGAAAGAGAAGTTGGAAATGATATAGTATTTGGAGATGCAATTTCTAAGACAGTAGATGGAGTTAAGTTATTAGATAATGTAACATTAGACTGTGAAAAGAAGATAAAATAGCGCTTGTTGGAGATGAAATAGCTGTAACAACTCTATTTAAAATTTTGACAGGTGAAATGGAACCTGATAGTGGAGAATATAAATGGGGAGTAACTACATCACAAGCATATTTTCCTAAAGATAATACTGAATTCTTCAATGACTCTGAATTATCTTTAGTTGATTGGTTACGTCAGTTCTCTGTAGATCAAACTGAAAGCTATTTAAGAGGATTCCTTGGAAGAATGTTATTCTCAGGAGAAGAGGCTTTAAAGCAGGCTAAGGTTTTATCAGGAGGAGAAAAGGTTAGATGTATGTTATCAAGAATGATGCTATCAAGTGCTAACGTGCTTATACTTGATCAACCAACTAACCATTTAGATCTTGAGTCTATTACAGCTTTAAACAATGGACTTATAGATTTTAAGAGTGTAATTTTATTTGCATCTCATGACCACCAATTTATACAAACTATTGCTAATAGAGTAATAGAATTAACACCAGGTTCAATGATAGATAAGCAAATGACATATGATGAGTTCTTGAACTTTAAAGGTATAGAACAATAACATATAGACATAAAGGCCTTAAGGTATTAAATCCTTAAGGCCTCTTTTTCGTCTAAATTTAATGGGAAAGATAAAATTAAATAAAATATTATAAATATAGAAATAAAAAAGGAAAATATGTAATAAAATAGAACTATAAAAAGAATGGTATTATTGCTAGGAGGGTAATTTATGAATATATTAAGTACTGAAAAATCTAAATCAAATAAAGAAAAGACTGAAAATGATAAAAGTAACATAATAAGGTTTAACAAGCCCAAAGGAACAGAAATTATATTAGGGATAATATTTACTATTTTATGTATAAATTCATTATATGGATTAAATAACTTATTTTCGAATAATGTAAGGGTAGGAAATGGATATATTGTATTTAATTTAATTATAATAGCCTTTTCTGCATACTTTGCATTTAGGATGTTACTTAGAGATAAGTTAGGCTATGTAAAATTAGAAAAAGATTATATTGGTATAAATAAACTTATAAAAGAAAAGAAAATAAACTATAAAGATATAAAAAAAATAGTAAAACTTTTAAGAAAGGATAAGTTGATATGTTATAGAGTAATAACAAAAGAGGGAATCTTTGATATTCCAATGGAGTATTATAAAGAAGAAGAAATTCATAAAATAAATGCATATTTGAAAAGTAAAGGTAAATTATAATAAAGCGAAATCGGTGGATAACTATATAAATAACTTTATATAGTTACAAATTAATAGTGAGAAGTAAGTTAATGATGTTTTCTTTGTATTGTTTTTTAAAATTAATGATTTAATCTTTAATCCTATATTTTTATGGGAAAATCAATTCTCAATTAAAGTTTGAGTAACCACTTTTGTTCTTCTATAGGATATTATAGATTTTAAATTTATGAATAACTTTGTGAAATTATAGGATAGAATAATAATTTATAAGATTAAAGTAAATTATTCCAAGGAAACATATCCACGTGTATCAAGATAAGATATAAATAGCATTATAAAGAAAAAAAGAGAATATAGATATCTATATACAAATTTTGAATATAAAAAATTATGTCTAATGGCATAAATATGATATTATTAATCTCGTCGACAGGTTCGGCAAATGATTTTTGAAAATTGAACAGATTAAAAAACGAACAAAATGGCAAAATATAAACGGGAACAA
>CAYYWN010000352.1:0-2697 GCA_964474485.1 uncultured Clostridium sp.
TTAAGAGAAGTTTGCAATGTACTTAAGAACATTTTAAAATTCACTATCACTGATATAACAAAGTCCTAGGAGGAAAAGGTTTGAAAAAAATAATGCTTATAGGATCTATTGGAGCTGGAAAGACTACACTTAGTCAAGCTTTGAGAGATGAAATCATAAAATATAAAAAGACTCAATCTATAGAGTTTGGTGATTATATAATAGATACACCAGGAGAGTATATAGATAACAGAGTATATTATAATGCACTAATAGTAACATCATCAGATGCAGACGTAATTGCATTAGTTCAGGATTCAAGCAATGACACAAGTAACTTTCCGCCAGGCTTTGGTAATATGTTTAATAAGGAAGTTATAGGTATTTGTACTAAAATCGATTTATGTAAAGATGAAAGATCTTTAAAAAGAAGTGAAGAATTTTTAATTACAGCAGGAGCGGAAAAGATATTCTATGTAAATGCTGCAGATAAAAAAGAAATTCAGGAATTAAAAAGATTTTTAGAGTGTAATTAAGATTTTTATGATAAAATGGTTTTAAAGAAATAACCTATAGATGTTTATTAAAAGAGGTGGAAGACCATGAACAAACGAATTGTAATAGCCGATGATGAACCTATTACAAGAATGGATATGAGGGAAATGCTAGAGGAAGAAGGCTACAATGTAGTAGCAGAGGCCTCAGATGGGTTTGATGTTATAGAGCTTGCGAGAAAGCATTTACCTGATTTGATAATTATGGACATAAAGATGCCACTTTTAGATGGCCTAAATGCAACTAAGATAATCTTAAAAGAAGAACTTGCAGGAGAGGTAATACTATTAAGTGCTTATAGTGATAAAATATTTATAGAAAAAGCTAAAGAAGTTGGAGCAATAGGGTATTTAGTGAAACCTATAGACAATAAATCTTTAGTTGCAACTATAGAAGTTTGTTTATCAAGACATAAGGAAATCAAAGAGATAAAAAAGAGTGTTAAAGTTTTAGAAAAGAAGTTAGAATCAAGGAAGATTATAGAAAAAGCTAAGGGGATACTCATGGCAAAAGATAATATTTCTGAAAATGATGCTTATATACATATAAGAGATATTAGTATGAAAAAGAGAACAACCATGGAAGAAATAGCTAGGATAATAATAATTAGCGAAGAAGAAGCTTAAAAAGTAGGAATAAATATGAAAGAAATAAGAGAAATATGTTTAATGTATACTTCTTTAACTGAAGATGATATTGAAATAATACAAAGCATAGCTAAAACTCTTCAATTTGTAGCTGATTCTTCAAAAGCTGATGTGTTCATAGATTGCATGGTAAAAAATGAAAAAAATGCAGCGATAGTAGTTGCTAGTGCAAAAACTAGAGATGCAACATCATTTTACAAAGAAGATGTTGTAGGTAAGCTTGCAGTAAGGCAAAATGAACCTGCTGTACTAAGAACACTACAAACTGGTATAGCCTCAAGAGATATAAAAGCTACTACACAAGAAAATATGCTTGTTAAACAAAATGTTGAGGCCATAAAGAATCATAAAGATGAAGTTATTGCTGTTATTATTTCAGAACAAGATGTTACAGAAGATATAAAAGAAAGTAAAAAGCTAGCGATACTAGCAGAAACAAATGAAGAATTACTATCTCAAATAGAAGGCAAAAAGGGAAGGTATGAAGATGGAAATATCACATATCATATAGATGATGCCATACTTGTGTTTGATGAAGATGGAGTATTAAGATTCAAAAACCCAGTAGCGGAGGACTTGTACGAAAAGCTTGGATATCATCAAGAATTAGTGGGAATGGACTTTTCAAATCTATCCTTGTCAAAGTACACTATAGATGAACTAATTGATGGTAAATCTATAGAGGTAGAAGAGATAGATATTGGGGAAATGTGCTTCCAGATAAAGTATATAGTGCAAAGTAGTAAGGTATTAAAGGTAGTAATGCTTATAAAAGATATTACAGACTTAAAGGAAAAAGAAAGAGAATTAATCTTAAAATCTGTAGTAATAAAAGAAATACATCACAGGGTGAAAAATAATCTTCAAACTATAGCAAGCCTTTTAAGACTTCAATCAAGAAGGATTCAAGGCGAAGAGTTTAGAGCAGCTATAGATGATAGTATAAATAGAATTTTAAGTATAGCAATAACTCATGAAATGCTTGCAAAAGAAGGTATTGATGATGTTAATATAAAAGATGTTATAAATAAGATTAAATCTTATATGATTAGCTTTGAAAAGAATGAAAAATTAGATTTATCAATTGAAGTTATAGGTGATGATTTAATCATTGGTTCAGATAAGTCTACAGCAATATCATTAATAGTAAATGAGGCTATTCAAAATTGTTTAAAGCACGCTTTTATAGGTAGAAAAACTGGAAAGATAACAATAAAAGTGGAAAAGGGAAATGTCTATTCAACAATATCTGTGATAGACGATGGAGTAGGATTTAAAGTAGATGAAGCACCAAAAACTAGCTTAGGTCTTATGATAATGAATAGTTTAATTTCAGATAAACTAAAAGGACAGCTTGATATTCAGTCTAATTCTAATGGAACAACCATGACTTTTGATTTTAAAAATTAAATTAGGAAATCCAAAGACAAAGTGGTTTTTGGTTATAGAAGGCAATGAAGCCCAGAATATTTATTAGAAAATATTTAAAAGTAATTTTAGATATGCTAATGAATAT
>CAYYWN010000353.1:0-2689 GCA_964474485.1 uncultured Clostridium sp.
ATATCAAAGACTCCTTGATGAGTCTCTCCATCCTCTCCAACTATACCTGCTCTATCTATAGCAAATACTACAGGTAGGTTTTGTATACATACATCATGCAGTATTTGATCAAAAGCTCTTTGTAAAAAGGTTGAATATACAGCGAAGACTGGTTTAATACCTGATGATGCCATTCCTGCTGCAAGAGTTACAGCATGTTGCTCTGCTATTCCAACATCGAAGAATCTTTCAGGGTAACTTTCAGCAAACCTTTTTAATCCTGTACCATCAGGCATAGCCGCCGTAATGGCTACAACATTTTCATCTTCTTTTGCTATTTTTAATAGTTCATCACCAAAAACTTTTGAATAGCTATTTTTACTAGAGGAATAGAGCTCTCCACTATCCAAACTAAAAGGACCTATACCATGGAATTTATTAGGATTATCTTCAGCGAAGCTGTACCCCTTACCTTTTTTTGTTATAGCATGAATTAATACTGGCCCCTGTATCTTTTTTGCAAGGTCCATAACTTTGCTCATTTCTTTAATATCATGACCATCTATAGGACCTAAATACTTTATACCCATATCTTCAAAGAGCATTTCAGGCACAACCATATGTTTTATACTGCCTTTAAATTTATTTATAGAGTACACTATACCTTTACCTACTGAAGTTTTCTCCATGGTAGAATTAAACTCATCTTTTAATTTATTATATCTTGGATCTACCCTTAACTTACTTAAATATGTGGACATCCCACCTACATTTTTATCTATAGACATTTGATTATCATTCAGTATGATAATTAAATTAGTTTTACTATATCCTACATCATTAAGAGCCTCTAAAGCCATGCCACCTGTTAAGGCTCCATCACCTATGACAGCTATTATATTATTTTTCTTGTTTTTTAAGTCCCTAGCTCTTGCCATGCCTAGTGCTGCAGATATTGAGGTACTACTATGACCAGTGTCAAAAAAGTCATATATGCTTTCATTTCTTTTAGGGAACCCACTTATTCCATTCAGTTGCCTTAAGCTATCAAACTCTTCTTTTCTACCTGTTAGTATTTTATATATATAAGATTGATGACCTACGTCAAAGACAATCTTATCTCTATCCATATCAAATACATTGAACAAACTTAATGTAAGTTCTACAACTCCTAAGTTAGAAGCTAAATGTCCACCTGTTTTAGAAACTTTATCTATTAAAAATGCTCTAATATCCTTTGCTAAATTATCTAGTTCTTCTAATGTCATTTTTTTTATATCTTTATGACTATTGTATTTATCCAACATATTAACCATACTATACCATATCCTTTTTTTGTTTTATATATGCTTGAAGGTTTTTATTATAAGTTCTAAATAGTTGTCTTTATGTATATATAATCCTTCAAACATAAACCCATGTTAAAATTTTCTGTTCAAAAGCTCCATAGTAAGCTCTTCAAGATTTTTAGTATCTAAATCTAAATCTTTTAGACTTTTAATACATTTATGGGTTATATCATCACATAAACTTTTACACTTTTCAAGGCCATAATTGGTTATAAATGTAGACTTTTTACTTTTTATATCTTTATTTAATGATTTACCTAATAGATTTTCATCACCAATTACATCTAAAATGTCATCTTTTATTTGGAATGCCAAACCTAAATTTTGTGCATATTCTTCTAATATAATAAAATGCTCCTTAGGTGCTTTTGCTGCTATAGCTGCTGATAACACTGAGGCTTTAATTAAAGCTCCAGTTTTTTTATCATGCATATATTTTAGTTCCTCTTTACTTATATTTTTACCTTCACTTAAGATATCTACAACTTGCCCTGCAACCATGCCTTCTGCTCCAGAACTTTTTGAAATATAGTGGCTAGCTTCTAAAATTTCAGGTCCCTTAGTTAAGGATAGAGAGAACAATATACTCATTGCCTCATTAAGCAAGGCATCCCCTGCAAGGACAGCTATGGCATCTCCAAATACTTTATGATTTGTAGGTTTTCCTCTTCTTAAATCATCATTATCCATACAAGGCAAATCATCATGTATTAAAGAATATGTATGTATCATCTCTATTGATGATGCTAGAGGCAATATTTCCTTATAATCATCTTTATATAGTTTATAAATTAATACATTAAGAATAGGTCTAATCCTTTTGCCACCATTTTTAATGCTATAATACATGGACTCATATATTTTATTGTTATATGCACCTTTATCTTCAAAATATAGTTCCATCCATGATTCAATATCTTCTTTTATATAATTATAACTTATCATTTTACTGTTTAAACTCCTCTAATCCATCTTTTTTTAATATAGTTATCTTTCCTTCTATTTCATTGATTAAAGAATATAGTTTGTTACAAATTTTGACACCCTCTTCATAATTATTCATAGATTTTTCTAAAGTTAATTCTTCATTTTCCATTTCCTCTACTATAATCTCTAATTTACTAATTAAATTCTCATAAGTATCATTTTTTTTAGCCACAAAATAACCCCCTTACTCATTAAATTAATAATCCTAGATATAGAACTCTAGTATTACTTAGATTCTATTTTAGCCTTTAAGCTTCCATCTCTAAACTTAATCTCAACTAACTGCTCTCCACTTAAGCTTTTACTGTCTTTTACTATATTACCACTTTCATCTTTAATTAAAGTATATCCTTTATTTAATATATTTAAGGGGT
>CAYYWN010000354.1:0-2679 GCA_964474485.1 uncultured Clostridium sp.
CTTCTTATATTATGATTATGAGTAAAGAAGATATGAAAGATGTGAATAATATGAATGATATAAATAGAGATCTAGAGATTGCTGAAGAGAAGTTAAGACTAGAATACACTAAGAAGATTATAAATAATGAGGTAATTGAGTATTCAGAAAAAAGAAGAGAGATATCTCAGTATATATTAGACTACAGAAAAAATGTTATAGAAGAGTTTAGAGATGATGAAGATAAGATAATAGATTATTTTGATCATGAAAGATATATAAAAGAAGAAGCATTTAAAACTATAGATAGAAGACTAAAGGAGCTTACACAACTAAAATTGTCGCCTTATTTTGGAAAAATAACCTTTATGGAGGAGGATGAGGATACTAAAGAACAAATTTATATTGGTAAATTTGGTGTGATACCTGAAGCTAGTATTGAACCTGTTGTAGTGGATTGGAGAGCGCCGGTATCTTCCCTCTTTTATGCAGGAACAATTGGTAAGGCATCTTATAACTCCCCTGAAGGTCCAGTTAATACTGATATAGTAGAAAGAAGACAGTTTATAATAAAAAAAGCCGAACTTCAAGGGATGTTTGATTCTGAATTAGATATAAAAGATGATATATTACAAATAGTATTAAGCAGTAATAGCTCTGAAAAGTTAAAAGATATAATAACTACAATTCAAAAAGAGCAAGATACAATAATAAGGTATCCAAGATCCGGCGTGGTTGCAGTTAATGGTGTTGCAGGTAGTGGTAAAACTACTATAGCATTACACAGAGTTGCGTATCTTATATATAATAACAGAAAGTCACTAGAAAATAAGGTTTTAATATTAGGACCTAACAATATATTTATGGAGTATATATCAAGTGTGCTACCAAGTCTAGGTGAAGTAGCTGTTAAACAAGAGACCTTTCAAGATTTTGCAAAAGATATATTAGAAATTAAATCAGAAGTAATGAGCTTTAAAGATTATGTTCAGTCTATAGTAAGAGAAGATAAAGACTTAACAAAAGATATAGAACATAAAAATTCAAGGGATTATATTGAATGTTTAAACCATTATATAGAAATGTTAAATAAAGATTATTTTCATATAAAAGATCTTTATTTTAGAAATAAAATTATTGTGAAAAAAAATGAAATCGAAGAAATGTTTAATGTTCATTATGCTTATATGCCTCTGTTTAAAAGAAGCAAGAGAATAAGAAGAGTTTTAATTAGTAAAATAAAAGATAAAAGAGATGAGTATTTTAGAGAAATAGAGAAAAAATACAAAGAACTAATAGATAATCTTTCTGAGGAAGAAAAAAATAGTGAAATGAATACTATAGAATTCAATAGGACACTACAAATAAGAGAACTTATAAGGGATGTTATAAGTTGTAAGGAAGAGTTACATTGGTTAGATAATGAATCTTTAGAAGAGATATACTTAAAGTTAAATGAAAATAATAAACTGATTATAGATGATTTAGCCCCCATGTTATATCTTAAGTTAAAGTTATATGGAGTGAAATACGAAGGGGATATAAAGCACGTAGTTATAGATGAAGCACAAGATTATAGTCTGATTCAAATGCAAGTAATAAAAGAAGTTACAAAATGCAATTCTTTTACTATTGTAGGAGATATCAATCAAAGGCTTATAGATAACAAAAACAAGCCAGCTTTAATTGATTTAAAGGAAGTATTTAAGGAAGAGTTAAAATATTTCAATCTAAATAAAAGCTATAGATCCACAAAGCAAATAATAGATTATGCTAATGGATATTTAACAGAAGATAAAATAGTACCTTTTGTAAGAGATGGTGAAGATGTAGAATATAAGATATTTAAAGAAAAGTCTCAGCTTATTAAAAGTTTAAAGACTGCTTTAGATAATTTTAAAAGTAAGGGGTATGAGACCATAGCTGTAATATGCAGGGATGAAGATATGGTAAATTCAATAAAGCAACCTTTGAAGGATGAGTTACTAATAAAAGTCATTGCATCAGAAGATGATATATATAGTGGAGGAGCAGTTCTTATACCATCTTATTTTGCAAAGGGATTAGAATTCGATGCAGTAATTTTGGTAGATAAAAAGCAACAAAAGAGAGAAGATCTAGTAAAATATGTGATGTGTACTAGGGCGCTACATGAACTAAAAGAATTTAATTTAATAGAATAAATTAATATTTTAAAATAAAGTGTTAAATAAAGTTTAACACTTTATTTTATTTTTTTTAAGGATACTTGCAAGTTTTATTATATACATGAAAGAACATTTTGCAACTTTTTCAAAGCAGCATTCATTTAATATTGTTTAAGGGAGATATATGTTGAAATATAAGATTAATATCGTAGCATTTTTATTTAATATTAAATAATATTAAATAAAAATAAGAAAAATGATATTATAACATTATTTAGATAATTAAATTGATAATTAAATAAGAAAGCTGTCAGTAAAAGATAAAACTTATAAAAAAGAAGTGTATATACAACGGAATTTTGAAATACATATCCTTGAATTTGTGTTTTTTTAATGGTATATTTTAAAATACTAAAGCTAATATCATTAAAGAAAACCTTTTCTATAAAGAGAGGTAGAACTTAATTGTTAAAAAGGTACTATAACTAACTAAATAAAAGGGAGGAATAATAATGAGTTTTACAGGTGATTTAAACCCACAAAATGTTTTTAA
>CAYYWN010000355.1:0-2679 GCA_964474485.1 uncultured Clostridium sp.
TAATATATATTCTTTAAAAAAAGGCGACAGCATCGCCTTTTAATAATTTTAAATGTGCTTAATGTATTTATAATCTTTAATAATTTTAAACTAATCTTCTGATTTCTAGTGTGCTAAAACACATGGGAATGTCTATATTATGGAAGTAGCCTTTTTAAATAGTGACCTGTATAGGAATCCTTATTTTTTGCTATTTCTTCTGGAGTTCCACTTACAAGTATGCTTCCACCTTTTTCTCCACCCTCTGGTCCAATATCAATAATATAGTCTGCACTTTTTATAACATCTAAGTTATGTTCTATTACTACTACTGTATTCCCAGCATCCACCAATCTTTGTAGTATTAATATAAGCCTACTTACATCGTCTATATGAAGCCCTGTTGTTGGTTCATCTAGAATAAATAGTGTCTTTCCTGTACTTCTTTTTGATAATTCTGAGGCTAGTTTTATTCTTTGAGCTTCTCCCCCTGAAAGTTGGGTAGAAGGCTGACCAAGTCTTATATATCCTAGTCCTACATCATAAAGAGTTTGCATTTTATTTTTTATTCTTGGTATATTTTCAAAAAAGCTTAGAGACTCTTCTACTGTCATTTCTAGTATATTATGAATATTTTTCCCCTTATATTTAACCTCTAATGTCTCTCTATTATATCTTTTCCCCTTGCATACATCACAAGGTACATATACATCAGATAAAAATTGCATTTCTATTTTTATAATTCCATCTCCACTGCAAGCTTCACATCTTCCGCCCTTTACATTAAAACTAAAACGTCCTGGCTTATAGCCTCTCATTTTTGATTCAGGGGTTTTAGAAAATACATCTCTTATTATATCAAAAACTCCAGTATAAGTAGCTGGGTTAGATCTTGGAGTTCTACCTATAGGCCCTTGATTTATATCTATTATCTTATCTATATTTTCATAACCTAAAATTTCTTTATGACTTCCTGGATAGACCTTAGCCTTATTTATTATTTTATTTAAACCTTTATAAAGTATTTCATTTATTAAAGTACTTTTACCTGACCCTGAAACTCCTGTTACTAAAGTAAGGGTAGCAAGAGGTATATCCACGCTTACATTTTTAAGATTGTTTTCTTTTGCACCTTTTATCTTTATAAAGTTACCATTACCTTTTCTTCTTTCATCTGGAACATCTATAGCTTTCTTACCTATTAAATATTGACCTGTTATAGATCTTTTACATTTTTTAACCTTATCTAGGGTTCCTGCAACAACCACTTCTCCCCCATGCTCACCAGCACCAGGTCCTATATCTACTACAAAATCTGCTTCTCTTATGGTATCCTCATCATGTTCTACTACTACCAAGGTATTCCCTAAATCTCTTAGGTGCTTAAGAGTCTTTATAAGCCTATCATTATCTCTTTGATGAAGTCCTATACTAGGTTCATCTAAGATATATAAAACCCCCATAAGGCTAGATCCTATCTGAGTTGCAAGCCTTATTCTTTGAGCCTCCCCTCCAGATAAAGTCCCTGAAGTTCTAGATAAATTAAGATATTCAAGTCCTACATCGATTAAAAACTTTAATCGATTATTTATTTCTTTTATTATTTGATCACTTATAATTTTATTTTTCTCTGACAATTCAACACTTTGTATAAAGTTTAATTCATCTCTTATAGGTAGCTTGCAAAACTCATATATGCTTTTATCCCCTACAGTAACAGCAAGAGCCTCTGGTTTTAATCTCGCACCCTTACATTTAGGACATGGGTTATCACTCATATACTGCTCTATTTCGGACTTTATATAATCAGAATTTGTTTCCATATATCTTCTCTTTAATGAATTTATAATACCCTCATAATTATGATTAAATTGTCCTGTTGAGAATTCTTTTTCATAATGTACCTTCAGCTTTTCATCTTTTAATCCATAAAGTAAGATGTCCACTACATTTTTAGGCAAGTCTTCTATAGGTGTATCTAAGCTAAACTTAAGTTTTTTAACTAAGGCTTGAAGGACACTGTAACTCCAAGAATCTTCTTTTAACCTTCCTTCTCCCCATGTTACTATAGCTCCACCCCTTATGCTTTTTGTTTTATCTGGTATTACTAAGTTCTCATCTATTTCCATTAAGGTTCCAAGTCCATCACATTTATCGCACTTTCCAAAGGGTGAGTTAAATGAAAATAATCTAGGAGCTAATTCATCTATACTTATAGAACAGTCTGCACATGCAAACTTTTCGCTAAACAACATAGGTTCTCTATCAATTACATCTATAATTACAAGACCTTCTGAAAGCTTTAATGCAGTTTCTATAGACTCCGAAAGCCTACTTCTTATATCCTCTTTAATAACTAACCTGTCAACAACTGCTTCTATACTATGTTTTATATTCTTTTCAAGTACTATTTCTTCTTCTGTAAGTTCTACCATATTTCCGTCTATCTTTGCTCTTACAAAACCATTCTTTTTGATATTATCTAATATCTTTTCATGCGTACCCTTTCTTCCCCTTATTATAGGTGACAATATTTGTATTTTAGTCCTATCTTCTAGTCCCATAATCTTATCTACCATTTGATCTATAGATTGCTGAGTTATTTCCTTCCCACTTTTAGGGCATTGTGTTATACCAACTCTAGCATAAAATAACTTTAATTATTATGAAACTGCATAGGTTTATTTTGCTATTTGAAAT
>CAYYWN010000356.1:0-2668 GCA_964474485.1 uncultured Clostridium sp.
CTATAATTATTCCAGCTTGAGGTCCACCTAGCATTTTATCTCCACTAAATGTAACTACATCAATGCCTTTTTTAATGCTTTCTTGTACTGTGGGTTCATGGATGAATCCGTATTTAGATAGATCTAAAAGAACTCCACTTCCTATATCCTCTATTATTGGCTTATCATACTTTATACCAAGTTCCACCAACTCTTCAATAGATACCTCTTCTGTAAAGCCCATTATCTTAAAGTTTGAAGTATGTACCTTTAATAAAACTCCAGTATTTTCATTTATATTGTCTTCATAATCATAAAGATGAGTTCTATTAGTAGTTCCGACTTCCATAAGCTTTGCCCTACTAAATTTCATTACCTCAGGTATTCTAAAAGAGCCTCCTATTTCAACTAGCTGTCCCCTTGAAACTATGGCTTCTTTATCCTCACAAAGAGTGTTTAAAACTAACATAACCGCTGCTGGATTATTATTAGCAACTACTGCTGCTTCTGCTCCTGTAATCTTTTTTATAATCTCTTCTATGTGACTATATCTTGAGCCTCTTTTACCCTTTGCTAAATCATACTCAAGGTTATTATAATTTTTAGCTACGTCAATAACGTTTTCTAAAGCTTCATCACATAGTATAGACCTACCTAAATTAGTATGAATTACAATCCCTGCAGCATTTACTACCTTCTTTAAATTAGGTTTACGTTTTTTTTCTAAGGTCTTATTGAAATAATTTATTATATCCTCTTTAGAAAAATCTTCAATATCCTCTTGAAGTATAGACTTTCTATAAAATTCTATAGTTGCTCTTAAAGAGTCAATAACAATAACTCTCATATTATTATCTAAAGCATGCAAAACTGACTTTTCCTCAAGTAGTTCATCCATCTTAGGTAATTTTCTTAATAAATCTTTATTCATACTTCTCCCCTCCTTTAAGACATCCTAAAAATAACAGTTAAAGTATTATTACTCCTAAGTTATTTCTTAAGATTCCTAAACTACCATTATATCTATCCTTTATATCTACTTTTTTGTCTATACACTACTAAGTATTTATCTAAATCTTATAATTTCTAGACTACTATTATATCTACTTCTCCTTTAGGTAAAACTTCACCTATTATATTAGACTTTATATCTAGCTTATCTAGGCTTTTCATTATTTCTACTGCTGTCTCTTCCTTACAGCTTACAAGAAGTCCTCCTGAAGTTTGAGGATCAAATAGTATATCTTCCATCCACGTATCCACATTTTCTAATTTATATTTGCCTTTTATATACTCTCTATTTTTGTAACTTCCCTCTGGAACTAGTCCCATACTCGCATACTCTTTGGCTTCTTCTATATAAGGAACCTTATCTTTATATATCTTTAAAGTTACATTAGACCCTGCTGCCATCTCATATCCATGTCCCATAAGTCCAAAGCCTGTAATATCAGTACATGCACTTATATCCTTACCCATAATGGCTTCTGCAGCATATTTATTAAGGGTTACCATAACCTTAACTGCCATGTCATATGCCTTTTTACTTGCCATTTCTCCCTTTATTGCTGTGTTTAATATTCCAAGACCTAAGGGCTTAGTTAATATTAAAACTTCTCCTTCTTTGCATCCATAGTTTTTCCACACCTTATCTGGATGAACTATTCCTGTAACAGATAGTCCAAACTTAGGTTCATCATCTTGAACTGAATGTCCTCCTACTACTACAGCACCTGATTCTAGCACCTTATCTGCGCCACCTTTTAATATTTCTCCTAAAATTTCAATAGGAAGGCAGTTAGGGAAACAAACTATATTTAATGCCACTATAGGCTTTCCTCCCATAGCATAAACATCACTTAATGAGTTAGATGCAGCAATTTGCCCAAAGGTATAAGGATCATCTACAACTGGTGTAAAAAAGTCTAGAGTTTGTATTGTTGCTATATCATCACTTAATTTATAAACTGCAGCATCATCGCTGGTTTCTATACCTACAATTAAATTATCATCTTTCATCTTAGGTAATTTATCTAATATTTTCGAAAGGGTCTCCGGCCCTATTTTAGCTGCTCATCCTGAGGTTTTTGCATACTGTGTAAGTTTAACGTCCATATAATATCACCTCTTAATTAATTAATTTTTTATTCCTCTTTATTATATATTATTTGACATAAAGTTTAAAGGTAGAGTGGGCTTTTAGCCATAAGCTTTTAAAGGCATCTTTAAAAATTAACTACTCAAGGTGTAAAATATTAAACTTCTTATAATTTAAACTTACCTTACATCTATCTTATCTTTAAACTTAGCTAAAGTTTTATCTCCTATACCGCCAATATTTTTCATGTCTTCAACGGAGGAAAATCCGCCACTGCTTTCCCTGTAATCAATTATCTTACCTGCTGTAACCTCGCCTACTCCAGGTAATTTCATAAGTTCTTCCTTTGAAGCACTATTTATATTTATAATTTCATCTTTACTTCCAGGCATTGATGTACCTCCTGTTATGGATCTTGCATTCCCTTCTGTAGATGGTATTATAATACAATCCCCATCTTTTAATTTTTTTGCTTGATTCACACTGTTTAAATCTCCCTTCTCTGTTATACCTCCAGCCTCTACAATAACATCTTTAACTATACTGTAATCTTCCATTACATAAACCTCTGGCTTTTTTACCTCTCCTTTT
>CAYYWN010000357.1:0-2664 GCA_964474485.1 uncultured Clostridium sp.
AAAATAAATGGCATTTTTCATAGCTTGAATGCATGAACCACAAGAAGGTACAAGTGGAAATAATGATTGCAATAATACTAGAAAACTTTCCTGCACTAATATGACTAGTTGAAGGAACTGACATTGATATTCCTGAAACTATGATTAGAGGTATTAAACCTAAGAAAACTGCCTTCCCCATGTTTTTTATATTTTGTTTTTCATCTTCAGAAATAAATTTACATAGAAAAATATTTCAATCGACATTTTACTGATAAATGTTTCTGTATACTGATGGTTTTTATTATTATACAATGATTCTTTGGGGGTTATAACTATAAGTATTAAAGGAGGACGTTGTCCTCCTTTAATTATTTTTATAATTTCTAAGCTCTAACCTTTAACGCCTTAGCTCTTTCAATGGCTCCATCTATATCATTACAAAAGTTATCTTCACCAAGAAGCTCTGTAAAACCATAATTTTTAAGTACTTTTAAAGGGCCTTCTTGTATTTGAAGTATTATAAGTTTTGTATGATGTTTTTCACAAAGATCGTATAGCATTTCTAGTGAATGATATGCAGTAGTATCTATAAAAGGCACGCTTCCCATTTTTATTATTAATATTTTTGGAGGTGTACCCATTTCTCTTATTGCATTTATAAATTTATTTGCTGCACCAAAGAAAAAAGGTCCGCTAATTTCATAAATTGAAACATCCTTTGGAGTTTGTATATTGCTGATAATTTCTGATACTTCTTCATCATTAATATCATCTACTATGTATTTAACATCCGTAATCTCTGCCATCTTTTTCATAAATAAGAATGAAGAGAGTACAACTCCAACTCCTATAGCTACAACTAAATCTAAGAATATAGTTAAAATAAATGTAACTATAAATACTAAAGCATCACCTTTAGGAGCTTTGAAGATTTGTTTAAAGGCTTCCCATTCCATCATGTTATAGGCTACAAGAACTAGTATAGAAGCTAAAGATGCCATTGGAATTAACTTTACATAAGGCATAAATAGCATCATAATAATCAAAATACCAAAAGAATGGACTATTCCAGCTACGGGAGTTCTACCTCCATTTTTAACATTAGCTGCAGTTCTTGCAATAGCTCCAGTAACCGGTATTCCACCGAACATGCCTGAAAATATATTAGCTACTCCTTCAGCTATTAATTCCATATTAGAACGGTGCTTTCCTCCAATCATACCATCGGCAACTACTGCTGATAGTAGAGACTCAACCCCTGCAAGTATTGCAATAGTTAAAGCTGGCAGCATTAACTGATTTATCATTTCAAAGCTTACCTTAGGTATTACAAGTTTTGGTAAGGCAGAGGATAGCTCCCCAAACTGACTTCCTATAGTATCAACTTTTAAAGTAAACACCATGGTAATTATTGTTGCGATTATTATGGCAACAAAGGTTCCAGGTATTTTTTTACTTATTTTAGGCCATAGAATAATTATTAGAAGTGTTAAAATGGCAATGAATAAACTTTGAATATTAATAGTGTTCATACTATTAATATAGGCTGTCCACTTAGATAAAAACTCTGAAGGAACTGAGCTCATAGTAAGGCCCAAAAAATCTTTTACCTGAGTAGACAGAATAACTATGGCAATACCACTTGTAAAGCCAGAGGTTATAGAAGATGGAATGTATTTTATAAGACTACCAAGTTTTAAAATCCCCATAAGAATAAGGAAGATTCCTGCCATAATAGTTGAAATTAATAGGCCATCCATTCCGTATTTTTGGATAATGCCGTACACAATAACTACGAAAGCACCTGTAGGACCACCGATTTGTACTCTACTACCACCTAGAAGTGAAACTATAAATCCACCAATGATTGCAGTATATAATCCCTTTTCAGGAGAAACACCAGAGGCTATGGCTAGAGCAATTGATAGTGGAAGTGCAATGATCGCAACTATAATTCCTGCACTAAAATCTTTTATAAATTGCTCTTTAGTATAACCTTTTAGACATGTAATTGACTTTGGAACTAACAAATTTATCACCCTCACATCTTATTTTTTATCCTTCAATTTAAAATTATACCATAAAAAGTTAGGAATAAAAAATACTGATGAGTCCTAAAAGCTTTTTTCGGCTACTAAGGTAAAGGTCTTTGGAATACCTTTATCGAAAGTCTCAGAAGATAAATTAGGTTCTTCATCTAAATTTTTAATAATAAAGCCTTCTTTTGCAACTGAATTTATGATTTCACCAATTGTCCATCTTCGAAGGAGTACCTTTTGAGGCTCATCATTATCATTTAAATATTTAGAATAAGATACGGACTTTTCTTCTAGTGAAGTATCAAAATAATCTCCTGTTACCTTATGTTTACGAATTTTTGCTGTGGAGCCTTTTGAGCTAATAAGCTTAGTAGAAATGGGATGGAAGTCTCTTATAATAAATATGCCACCAGGTGATAAAAGCCTATATACTAGATTTAAAAAAGGTTTTAAATCTGTAAAATAGTGAAGTATACCCATTTCTGCAAATACTATATCATAATCAGAGGTAATCTTATCTTCAGGAAGTTTAAGTACATCTGACAAAATATACTCAATGTTAACCTCTGCCTCTTTTGCAAGCTCTAAAGCGTAACGTTGATTTCTCTTTGAAAAATCTACCACAGTTACCTTTGCGTGAAGC
>CAYYWN010000358.1:0-2660 GCA_964474485.1 uncultured Clostridium sp.
TTTGAGGATAAAAAGCTTGCAATAAGAGTACATATAGTTCCACCTAGTGCAACTACTATCATGAATCCTACTATCTTTAATATATAATCTGTATCGCCATTTACTATTCCATTGTTTACTATATCCGACATCAATGTTGGTAAATCTAGCTCAGAAAGGGATTGAAAAAATACTAATATAAGTACCAGAGTTATAGGTGCTTTGAAAGGCTTTAAGTTTTTAAATAACTTAATCATAAATAATCATCTCCACCAATTTAAATTTTTGTATTACTAAATATCCAACTTTATATCACAGACTCCCATAAGATTATCTCTCATTTGCATTAATAATCGCCTTAGTAACACCTGCTCTTCTTCTGTAAAATTACTAAAACATTCTTTATCTATGATTTTCATAACTTCATGAACCTTTTTCCAGGCCTCTTTCCCTTGCTCAGTTATATATACCCTTGATATTCTTTGATCTAAGGAATCTTGGCGACGTTCCACAAGTTTAGCTTTCTCCATTCTCTTAAGCATCATGGTGATAGTAGCAGGCTTAATATTAAGTTTGCTCGCTAATTCTTTTTGACTTTGTCCATCCTCCCTTGATAGTGCTAATAACATGGGTGGTTGACCAGGGTAAAGGCCAATTTCATCAAGTAACATATGTGTGCGATGATAGTGGAATCTTATTACTTGGTAGAATATATGATACAAGGAATTGTGATCATAATTATCCATCTAAATCCTCCTAACTACTTAGTCGACTAACTATAATAAATATTATCACCTCTATATATATTAGTCAATAACCTTTCATTATAAAATCTTTAACAAGTTATTACCATTAATAAAACATTATAGTGAATACGCAACCACTCTATTCTACAGATTTTATGCCCAGATTTAATAAATATATCCTTTTAAATCTATGAAAGTATTTTTTAATCTTATTTCTATAACTTCACATTTAGCTGTTGCTCTTAACTTTATAGTTAGTCCACTAACTATAAAGTCATCTTTTTAAAATCTGGATAAGTCACTATAATCATATGAGAAATGTCCTCATAATCAAAATAAGCCTGAATATATAAATCACTTCGTTGAATTTATCCGATGACTCCCCCCTCTAATACTCCCATCTTCTTCAAAGTGGGAGTAAAAACCCCCTCTGAAGCAAAGAACTCTGTTTATATTTACTTGAATTACTTTCCTAATATCATAGTAACTTTTTAGAACTATATATATATACATATACTATCAGATTATTTATAAAGAAAGGATAGAAATTATATGATGAATTATGGACCTTTTAACCCAAACATATATCCAAGATGCCATGGTGCTATGAGGATTAATGGAGTTGGTATTTTAAATGTAGAACCTAATATGGCTACAGTAATCTTAGGGGTTATTACTGAAAATATTAGTTTGGAGGTGGCTCAAAAAGAAAATGCTTTAAAATCAATGTCTTTAATAAAACAGCTATATGAAATGAATATACCTAAAGAAAAAATTAAGACTGTTTCTTATGACATTCAGCCACAGTATGATTTTATAGATGGAAAACAAGTATTTAGAGGTTATCGAGTTGCAAACATGCTATCTGTAACTATAAAAGACTTAACAACAATAGGTGAAGTCATTGATAAGTCTACTGCAAGTGGCGCTAATAGTGTATCTAATATAACCTTTAGTGTAGATAATCCTTCTTTATACTATAATAAGGCTTTAAATCTAGCCATAACAAATGCTATAACCAAAGCAACTGACGCCTCAAATAAACTAGGAGTAAACTTAAATAAAATTCCCTATAAAATTATAGAAGAAAGTTATTCTACAATTAATGGAGACATTTCACTATTAAAGTTTAATGCAGTATCTACACCTATACTTCCTGGTGAAATAAATATTACTGCAAAAATACAAGCTATCTTTTCCTATCAATAATTAAAAAACCTTAAAATAAAAGAGAAAAGCATAACCTTTTCTCTTAGTTCTTCCCTGTAACTTGATTAAATACCTATCTTAAATCCTTCACCTATAGCCTCATGAACACTTCGAACTATTATAAAAGCATCCTTATCTATTCCTTTAATATACTTATTTAATTTTATTACCTCTCTTCGATCTAAAACCGTAGTTATAACCTCTTTTGTTTCTTCTGTATATCCACCATTTGCAGAATATATTGTAACGCCTCTTTCTAATTCATTCATAATATATTTTTTGACTTTATCCCCACTAGAACTTATAACCACAACTTCTTTACATATATTAAATCCTTCAATTACTGAATCAATTACAAAACTATTTATTATAACTCCAAGTAGAGCATACATTCCAATACGTAACCCAAAAGTGGCTCCTGCCATTAAGGTTATTGTGAAGTCTGAAATTAATAAAGCCAAACCCATATTAATGTGGAAAATTTTATTTATTATCTTAGCAATTATATCAGTACCTCCAGTAGATGCATTTTGATAAAATATGATTCCCATACCTATACCCGTCATTAATATACCAAATATTAATTCTATAATCATATCATTTACTAAAGACCCACTTAAAGGCCATAGCTTTTCCATTATCCATATCATGCCTGAGAGTTCTAAACTTGTATATATGGTTTTTGCTCCAAAGGCTTTCCCTATGATTAGAAAGCCTACTGCAAAT
>CAYYWN010000359.1:0-2659 GCA_964474485.1 uncultured Clostridium sp.
ACTTATATGGAATTTTACTGTAGCTTATTTATACAATGGATTTTATAAATATAAAAGATCCTTACCTTACTTTTTTTCATTAGCATTAGTGACTTTAATTATAAATTCATTCTTTGTAGAGGCAGGGAATATTAAGTTAATAACTATTTTAGGAAGGCAGATAAATTTAGAGGTAATAGTTTATGCTCTTATAATGAGTTATAAAATACTTATAGTATTTTTTATATTTATTTCATTAGAACTTATGATAGATTCTGATAAGGCTGTTTCATATTTTTCAAAAAAACTACCTAAGACTTCAATGATGATGTTAATAGGCATTAAACTTATACCTAATATGGAAAATAGATTAAATACTCTTAAGGATATATACAGTATAAGAGGACTTGATTATAAAGTAAAAGGTATTAGGGCTAGAATAAAGAATTCCATCCCAATACTTTCTATACTACTTGAAGATTCTTTAGAAAACTCCTTTGATATAGCAGAATCTTGTTACATAAGAGGTTCGCTTAGAGGAAATAGGGGGGTATACGAAAAGGAAGAATATATTTTTAGTGATATTTTAGTTATATCAATGTCAGTTATAAGCTTTATTAGCTATTTTATAATATCTAACTATTATAAAGTTAACTTTGATATTTACAATAATTTTAAAGAACTAAATATGATATCAGTATACTCATTAACTATAGGTAGCATAATAATATTTAGTGCTATTATAAACTTTTTCATAATAAAAAGTACAATCACTAGAAAGGAAAACTAAGATGGATCACATTAAAATGAATAATTTGAGCTATAAGTATCCAAATGCTGTTAATAGCTCATTAAAAAACATAAATATAAATATAGAAAAAGGAGAGTTTGTTTTAGTAATTGGAAGATCGGGATCAGGAAAATCCACATTAGCGAAGGTGATATCAGGTAGCATACCAAACTTTTATGGAGGTACGCTAAAGGGAATCTTAGAAATTGAAGGAATTAATTGTATTGATAAGATAGGTGATAACCACAGGCGAAATATATCTATGGTATTCCAAGATCCTGAAAAGCAATTAATTATGAATAAAGTTCATAGAGAAATAGCATTTGGACTTGAAAACATAGGACTTGAAACCTCGGATATTCAAAAAAGACTCTTTGAATCACTTCAATTTTGTAGTCTCTTAGATTTTTATAATAGAGATATAAAAACTTTATCAGGAGGAGAAAAGCAAAAGGTGGTTATTGCTTCAGCTTTAGCTATGAGAGACGAATGTATAATATTAGATGAACCAACATCACAGTTAGACCCATCTTCTGCTGAAGAAATCATAAATTTAATTAAGAAAATAAATGAGGAACTAGGTGTAACAATTATAGTCATAGAACAAAGGATGGAAAGGTGGATGGAGTTTTCTGATAAGGTAACATTTATGAAACAAGGGGAAATAGACTTTTTTGGAACTCCAGAAGACTTTTTGAATACAGATAATAGTAGCTTTATGCCTTCCTATATTGATGCTTTGAGATATATGGATATTAAAGAAAGTCCAAAAACCTTTAAAAATGCTAGAATCATCATGGAAAAACAATTAGGTAAAAAGATAAAAATAGAAGAAAGGCCTAATGAAAACAAAGCCTATAAAGAACATAAGGAAAAAAAGGCGAAATCTTTAGTAGGGAAGCTTTTTTCAAAGAAAGAAAAAGAGGAAGGCGAAATAACTATTAGGGATTTAAAAGTTAATTATGATGATAATTTAGTATTAAACAATATAACCCTAAATATAAAAAAAGGAGATTTTTGTGCTTTAATTGGGCCTAATGGAGCAGGCAAATCTACTTTTCTTAAGGCAATTATGAATTTAATCGAATATAAGGGGAATATAAGGTTTCAAAATAAAAATATAAAAGACCTAGATAAAAAGGATTTTTATAAAAGTGTTGGGTACGTATCTCAAAACCCTAATGATTATATATCTAGAGATTCTGTATATAATGAGATTAAATTTACTTTAGATAATTACAACATAAAAGATGATGATAAAATAAATAAAGTTATGAAAAGACTGAATTTAGAACATTTAAAAGATAAGAATCCAAGGGATATAAGTGGTGGGGAAAGGCAAAGACTGGCAATAGCAACAATGATAGTCTTAGAGCCTAAGGTTTTATTAATAGACGAGCCCACTAGAGGACTTGATAATGAAAATAAGAAGATGCTGCAAGAGATATTAAAAGAAATTAATAGACTTGGAGTGACTATAATTTTAATTACTCATGACATGGACTTTGCAGCAAGCTCAGCAAATAGATTTATAATGCTGTTTAATGGGAAAATAACCTCTGATGGTGATATGCAAAAAGTATTTAAAGAAGGATTTTATTACACTACTACCCTACATAAGCTATTTAATAATATAAATAAAAATATTTTCAATATAGAAGACGTAAATACTTTTTATAAAAATGACTTAAGGAGAAAGCAATGAAGAAGCTAATAATGATAATATCTATACTTATGCCATTTTCAATGAGCATTATAAGTTTAACCTTAAAGGACTATGATAAGCTTTCTTTCTACTTAACGTTTTTTGTAATTGCAACCTTAGTTATAAACTTTCTATATTTAGAAAAAAGCAAAAAAGGAACCAAGGAAATAGCTTTAATAGCTACT
>CAYYWN010000360.1:0-2656 GCA_964474485.1 uncultured Clostridium sp.
TCATTAGGAAGTTCCTCTTTTGCAATTTTTAAAAACTTCTCATAGTCTTCTCTTGGCATGGCTATATCTATATCATCATCCCAAGGTATAAAACCTTTATGTCTAAATGCTCCAAGTAATGTGCCTGAATCTAGCCAATAAGTCAATGAATTTTTATCACAAATATAGGCTACGATTTTTAGTATTCTAAGAAGGATTAGCTGACATTGTCTAAGCTCAGTTTCCTTTAAGTTTTCTAATCTTTTATCTGGAAACAATTCATCAAAATCAACTTTACCCTGCTTTTTAAAACTTTCTTCAAGATTTTCTTTAAGTTTTTCTTTATATACTGATTCCATATATATACCTTCTTTATATTTATTAGTTTAATATTATATATCTAACCTAATGTGTTAAGTCCCACCACTTCTTAGGTAGAGTGGTATTTCACCATAGTCTATAACCTCTATACATTTAAAGTTAAAATTTGCTCACAGTACTTAAGAGTTATCTACAAACCTATAGACTTAAAATCTCATAAATAAATTATAATAATCTTCTTTAACCTTATCCCAATGAAATAATTCTATAGCCTTTTCATAGCCCTTTTTGTTTATATCATCATTACTTAAAGTATCTAATATTATTGAAGATAAGTCATCTTTAGTATTATCGTAAAACCTAACTTCCCCTTGATTAAAATATTTTGCAATAGGAAGACTTGATGATATTATAACATGTTTTTTATGAAGTAGTGACTCTACTATAGACATGCCAAAAGTTTCAAACTCACTTATTTGAATAAATACATCCATTTCCTTATATATATTATTAATCATATTAGTATCTATATATCCTGTGAACACTATGTGATGATACCCTTTGTATTTATCCATTATCCTTATAGAGTACTCACTATCCTTTTCTCCCGATACTAAGAAATAAGAATTTTCATAAAGATCTTTGTTATTTATAAAGCTTTCTAATATTATCTTTATGTTTTTTATCTTTCTTACTCCTACAGTAAATAATATCTTTTTATCTGCCTCAATATTATAAGTTTTTCTTATGTCTATTTTTTCTTTTATGGGTATTACACTTACCCCATTATTTATAACTTCAATCTTTTCTTCTAAAAGTGAAGGATAGTACTTTAATATTTCTGATTTTAAATCCTTAGAAACAGCTATTATTTTATCACATCTTTTTAAGAAGATTCCTTCAATAAAAACATGCCTAGCCTTAAACGCTCCATTTATAACTTTTTCTTTTTTCACGAGTCCATGCATTGTATAAACTATCTTAACCTTATACCTAAATTTAAGGTACATAGCATATAATGCAATGGATGAGTGATATCTTGCAATATATATTACCTTTATATCTTTATCTTTTATGTAGGAGGAAATATGCTTTAAATCTCCTCTCGCTTCTTTTTCATTTATATTTTCAAATTCTACCTTTTCACCTGGGGACTCTTCTGTCTGTAATCCATAAAAATAAAAGTTTTCTTTACCTTTAGAAAGTCTATTATAAAGAATATTTCCTATTTTTTGAGGACCTGAGGTTATATCTTCTTCATTAGTCCATCTTATACCTATAAATAATACATTCATTAATTTCCCCCCTGTTGCTTTGTTAAAAGGGTACTGCCATAACCTAATACAAAATTAGCTATTATGGACATAAATCCTATTTCTCCTATGTAAACTTCTTCCATTTGCATATACATAAATATTACGGCTAGCAAAATAATTATAATGGAAGATTCCATTTCTATTTCTCTACGTTTTATCATATTAATAAAAAGCTTCAGAGGTATAGCAAAATACATAGTTAAAAATAGTACAAGTCCAAGTATTCCATTAGCTGCAAAATATCTAACTAAAGTGTTATGATAGCTTATTCTATCTACACCTTTACTTCTTGCACTTATAACATTAACTACATCTATTTTATCCAAAATATTATATTTTAATCCATCGCCAAAATAAATATACTCTTTATAGTCCTTAGCTACAGCCTTCCATATAATATTTCTATTATTAAGGCCTTTGCTATTTTTCTCCTTTAGCATATCATCTGCAGTTCTTTCTTCTGAAACATAGCTTTTATGAAATAATTTATTCATGTATCCTCTATATTCTGGCAGCTTAATAATAGAAAGCATTATTAAATTGCATACTATAAACAGTATAACATTATTTTTTGAAAATATTCTAACTAATAGTTCTTTCTTTTTAAACATAAAAAGAATAAAAATAAATATGAAATATGAAATTAAAGATACGATGCTTGTTCTAGCTACTGTTAAATATATCATGTATATTTGAAACACTAATCCAAACGCTATATATTTATTACTCTTTTTATTTAATCCTTCTATGAATAAATTAAACCCACATATAATTGATATAAAAAGATAAGTTCCAAATCCATTTACATTTCCATACATAGCCGCTGGGTTATAAGGGGGCCAATCACTTATAACTATGCCAAAAACCTTATTAGATAACGTTATAAATTGATATAGTCCTATAACTGAATGGAATATACCTAATATGAATATAAATTTTGATATATTATATATTAAAATCTTTTTCTTTTCTTTTGTTGTATTATTAATATAAATTTGAGTTAAAATTATATAAAATATAATCATAAACCAAACCTTGAA
>CAYYWN010000361.1:0-2640 GCA_964474485.1 uncultured Clostridium sp.
GGGTTTTATTATTTAATCGGAAGCAAATAATATAAATTATAATTTCATTTTATTATATAAACCCTATTCTAAAAATCACTATATTTTTTTTTCTTATTATCTTCTATTTTCATATTGAAAAAGTTTTGAAACTTTCTAATCAAAATAAAACTTACTATAAATTCTTTTAAATTCATGATATTATATACTTAAAGTTTGCACTTTTTTATTTTTAAAGGAGGCAGGATATGATACTAAAATCAATAAAAATACTATCTTTAATAGTTATAATTGCAATATTATTATTTTTAATTTTTGTATGTACTTTAATGATAACAGACTATAAACCCGATGCTATAATAAGTTTAACCACTGAAAATAATCCTTCAGAAACTATTAAAAAAAATATGGTTTTTTCAGTTTCAACTTTCAATATAGGTTACTGTGGTATGGATAAAAATCAAGATTTCTTCATGGATGGAGGAAAAGGGTCTCGTTCAAGTTCAAAGGAAAAAACTATCCATAATTTAGATGGTGTAACAAACTTTTTAAAAGATCAAAACTCTGATATATACTTTATTCAAGAAGTTGATGAAAAAGCTACTAGAAGTTTTAAAGTAAATCAGCGTAAACATATATCTAAAGAGATGGATAGTTATGGTCACACATTTGCATATAATTACAAAGTTTTATGGGTACCTGTGCCCTTAGCTAAACCACATGGAAATGTAAATGGAGGTCTACTTACCCTATCTAAATTTAATATTTCTACGTCCTCAAGATTTGACTATCCTGGAAAAGAAAATTGGCCAAGGCAACTTGCAGATCTTGATAGATGCTTTATTGAAACTCGTACTACTGTAGAAGATGGAAAAGATCTTGTTCTAATTAATTCTCATTTATCTGCCTACGATAAGGGTGGAACTATAAGACAACAGCAGCTTAGTTTCTTAAAAAATCATATAACTAGTGAATATGAGAAGGGAAACTATATCATTGTAGGTGGGGATTGGAACCATCTTATTGGAGATACAGATCCAACTAAATTTAATACTACAGAGAATTGGCCAGAGTGGCTTCAAAGACTACCTGATAACTTTAAATCTGATAATTTTAAGTGGGCTGTAGATGCATCTGTTGCATCATCGAGAACAGTTGAGTTTCCATATAAAAAAGAGAAAAACTTTTTATCAGTAATTGATGGATTTTTAGTTTCAAAAAATGTAGGTATCGAAAAAGTAACAGGTCATAACTTAGAATTTGAGCATACAGATCATAATCCTGTAACGGGTTATTTTATACTAAAATAGATTATAATAATAGTATATTTATAAATCTTTATTACTATGTAAAGGAGCGTGATAACAATGAATTTAATTAATAAACCTATCTCTGTTGTATATGAATTTGATAATGCTGGAATAATTAATCCATGCAAGTTTTTTGTTATTGACGAGGATGGAATAGAAAGCGAATTTAATGTAAAGAGAATAATAAGAAGAGATAAAGAAAAACTTTCACCTAATGTTTATGGATATACCTTTACTTGTGAAATAATAGTGGATGAAAAGATAGCATTATGCGATTTAAAAGTTAATATGGAAACTTCTGAATGGATTCTTTTTAGAATGTAAGTATGGAACAAAAAATTTACGTTTAAAATTAAATTAACCCATTAAAAACAAATCAAAAAATAGTTATTATACCTCATGTGTATAATAACTATCTTTTTATCTTTTTACTATCTATCTTTATCCTATTTGTTCAACATCATATTTAATATTGTTTTATCAGTGTTTTCCATTCCTTCTACACCAAGTGTTCCAAGGTTTTCTATGCTTCTTTCTACATCTATTCCTACTATACCTTCACTTTCCTTAGGTTCTATATTATTTAAGGCAAGAGTAGCACATTGTATTGCTGCATTAATTCCAGTAGCAATTTTCAGCGCACAAGTTGTTTTTGCGCCATCGCAAATCATACCTGAAATATTTCCTATCATGTTTTTTATAGCATAATTTATATTTTTAATATTCCCATCTAAAAGATATGTAATAGCAGCCGAGGACCCTATTGAAGCCGCTATACCTGCTCCACATAAAGCTGATAGTCTTCCTATATAAGACTTAACATGTATAGTTACAAGATTACTAATAGCTAGCGCCCTTGCCAACTCTTCATCACTTTTTCTAAGTTCAGCACTTAAAATAACCGATGGCATTGTAGCTGTTATTCCTTGATTTCCACTACCGGATGTAGTCATTATGGGCATTGTGCATCCTGACATTCTAGCATCTGATGCTGCTGCAGTACTTGCAACCATTCTATTTTGTAGACTATCCCCCCCTAAGACTATGTTAGTAGAATTAAACATCTTTTTCCCTACATTAAGACCATAATCCCCCTGTAGACCTTCATTAGAAACAAGTTTATTCATTTTAGCTCCCTCTAATAAAAATTCAATGCTCTTAAACTCTACATTTGTTGCAAAATTATAAATGCTTTCTATAGTAATCTTTCTTCCTATATTACATTCTTCATTTTTAAATTCATTATTAACATTATCCAAAATTGTATTTTCATCTAACTCTATCTTGACTATATTGTTGTGATTTCCACTTATAACTACCTTTGCAATATGATCTTTAGTTTTGCAATGAG
>CAYYWN010000362.1:0-2620 GCA_964474485.1 uncultured Clostridium sp.
AAATTATCCAATATTAGCCCCCCTATCATTTGAAATATATTATAAATAAATTTGCATTAACAAATTTATATAAATATTAACTTTATTCAGAACTCAGAATAATATAATAACTTATTCTTTAAGCCTATTATAAAGTCTACTATAGGAAATTTCAATACATTTCACTGTTAATTACGAATTTTTTGAATCTTTAATTGATTATACTTTTTCTAAAAATGCTTGAAGTCATTTATACGCCTTGGTTCGAACTGCTTTAATTGTTCTCAATGTACTTTACTAAAAGTTTCACATTATTTTCTATAGCTAATATATGAGTTCTTTCATAGTGATGAGTAGAATCTACTCCAGGTCCTATGCATGCAAATTTAAAATCACCACCTTGAAGTATAGATTGAGTTGCATCTGAACTGTAATAATTAAAAACATCTACCCTATAATCTATATTATTTTCTTTAGCTATATATGAAAGTTTACGTCTTAATTCATAATCATAAACACTTTTTCTATCTTTAGCCGCAATAGTCACAGCATACTCTGAGGACTCTTGTCCTTTACCTACAGGTGCTATATCAATAGCTACCATTTCTTTAACTTTATCTGATATACTATTAGATGATACTCCATGTCCCATTTCTTCATAATTACTAATATAAAACTTTGTAGTATATGATGGAATTATTTTATTTTCTTTTAAATATCTACATACTTCAAACACCATTGCTACTGCTAACTTATTATCTAAATACCTAGATTTGACAAACCCACTTTCTGTTATCTTTGTTCTTGTATCCATATAAATAAAATCACCAACATGTATACCCAAATCCAATACATCTTTTTTGTTTTCAACCTTTTCATCTATTCTTATTATCATATTACTTTCATTTCTACTTAAATTTGCAGCTTCTTGTCCATGTATATGAGTAGACGCCATTCTAGGCATAATAGATCCACTTATCTCATATCCAGTTTCTGTTATTACATGACAATTTTCACCCTCAATAGACCCAAAGCACCCCCCGCCTATTCTTTTATATTTAAGCTTACCATCAGCTTCTATTTCCTTTACCATAGCACCTAATGTATCCATATGAGCGGATATAATTATTTCTTCCTCTGTATTTTTACCATCTAATGTAGCAATTAATGCACCTTTTTTTGTTATAACTGTTTTTAATCCTAACTTTTCAAAATCTAATTTAGCTTCCTCAATAGCTATGTGAGTATAACCTCCTGGACTTGGTATATCCATATACTTCTTCATCATGTTTAACAAATATTTCATGTCAATATCCATATTTATTCCCCCTATAATTATATATTACAGTTTTTATTATATCACAAACTATTTTGATATTAGATCCATATTAACTAGTGATATTGCAAAACATCCTTATATTTTGAAATATCAAGAAATAGAGGTATAATTAAAAAAGGAGGTGTTTATATGAAAGTAATAAAAAAGAATGCTAGAATAGAAGATTTTGATGAAAAGAAGCTCGGAACAAGCATATCAAATGCTGCTTTGGATGCGAACACACAATTAAACCAAGGTGATATAAATAACATAATTAAAGAAATTTGTACTGAAATAAAAAAACTAGGTAATGAGAAAACTTCCAGTTATGAACTATTTGCTTTAACTATTACTATTTTAAAAAGGCAAGGTTTTAAAAACTTAGCAAAGGAATATGTAAACTACTCATTAAACTCTTAGTCATAACCACCCGTAAAACGGGTGGCTTGCTCTGCGCCTATAAGTCTTTATTACTGGCTGTGGTATTCGTAATACAAAAACAACACCTATAAATTACTTCATAGGCGCTGAATATTAATGGTGTATGCGTAATGTTGAAAATGCTTATTAGTGTAGGCCAATCCAATATATCTGCTGTTCTTTACCTCTGTATATATTTCCACAAGTTTAAACACCGCCACAACTTAATGCTGTTTTGTTTGAAGGAATATTCTCTTTATCGCATGAAATCATCACTTTCGGGATTTTCATGTTTCGTGCAACATCAAAGACGAGCAACAGTTGTTGTTTTCCATAACTTTTTCTTCTTTCTGATGGGCGTATTCCATAACCTATATGTCCACCATGTTTTTCTAAATCAGGTGTTAAAAAATGGCGAAGCTGTACACTACCTATAATTTTGTTGTCCGTTTTACGAACAGAAAAAAATGTACTTGCGTGAGCATTATTTCTTAGTTTATCTTTTTCAATCGAAAGAACAAGTTGAAGCCATTCATCAAAATTATCATAACTAGCCAATCCGCAACTTCCATTTATACCCGTTTCCCCGAAATCAAAATATTCCTGTCTATATTCCCAAATTTCCTTTTCTAAGTCCTTTGAGGGTCTAATTATAAATAAATCATTCGCCATGTTTCGCACTCCTAATATAAATTTTCTACGTAACAGCCGTACTTACTATTTGCATGTTTTTCCTCTTAGAATTAATTATATCATAACGAGATCGAAAAATAATTTTTAAGTAAAATAGCTGTCAGCATATAGAATGTCGACAGCCTGAGCAGCCTAATATATTAGGCTGCTTTTATTAAGAGTTTACATGTTATTGACATTTTTTAAACTACTTATATTATTTTATTAAAT
>CAYYWN010000363.1:0-2620 GCA_964474485.1 uncultured Clostridium sp.
ATATTATATTCTTCTGGGTAGCTAGAATGGTATTTTCAGGAATACACAACCTCGGAGATGTACCTTTTAAAAACGTGTTTATCCATGGTATGGTAAGAGATTCAGAAGGTAGAAGAATGTCTAAATCCCTTGGAAATGGTGTAGATCCTTTAGAAGTTATAGATAATTATGGTGCAGATGCATTAAGATTTATGCTTGTTACAGGAAATGCTCCAGGAAATGACATAAGATTTTATCCTGAAAGAGTTGAATCTGCGAGAAACTTTGCAAATAAGATTTGGAATGCATCAAGATTTGTTATGATGAACTTAGATGAGGATTTAATGAATGAATATAAAGATGCTAAAGAATACACTTTAGCTGACAGATGGATATTATCTAAAATGAATTCTCTTATAAAAGAAGTAACAGAAAATATGGATAAATTTGAACTTGGAATTGCACTTCAAAAGGTATATGATTTTATATGGATAGAGTTTTGTGATTGGTATATTGAGCTTGTGAAGCCTATACTTTATGGTGAAGATAAAAAACAAAAGGCCACTACACTAAATGTATTAAAGAAAGTTTTAACCGTTTCATTACAGCTACTTCATCCTGTAATGCCTTTTATTACAGAAGAGATATATGTTCACTTAGATAGTGAATACGAGTCTATAACTATATCTTCCTGGCCTAAGTATAATGAAAACTTAGTAGATGATAAGGCTGAAATTGAAATGACTTATATAGTAGAGGGTATAAAGGCCTTAAGAAATGTAAGAGCTGAAATGAATGTTATACCATCAAGAAAGACTAAGGTTCTTGCTTATGTATTGGATGAAGCTAAGGAAGCTTTCGATAATGGTAAGACTTATTTTGAAAAGTTAGCTTCTGTAAGCGAAGTTGAAATAATAAAAGATAAAGAGAATCTTCCAGAAAATTTAGTTTCATTAGTAGTTAAAGGTGGAGAATTATTTATACCTTTATTAGATTTAGTTGATAAGGAAAAAGAACTAGAAAGATTAAATAAAGAAAAAGATAAACTTAAATCTGAAATAGAAAGAGTTGAAAAGAAACTTTCGAATGAAAGATTTGTGTCTAAGGCTCCAGAAGCTGTAGTTCATGAAGAAAAGGCTAAGGGAGAAAAATATAAATCTATGTTAGAGGCTATTTTAGTTAGAATTGAAAGTTTAAACTAGAATTATAAACGCCTTATTTAGAGATTTATATGAAGAAATTTTTTAAAAACTAACAAATTTTTTTATAAGTAAGAAAATGAAAAATCATTTTCTTACTTAAGTTTTTAATTAATCTAAATATTTTACATAAGCTTAAAGGAGTTGAATTAGTTGACTGAAAATAATGCAGCAGATTTTATGAGTTATGAAGAAGCTAGAGGATATATAGATGATACAGCTAAATTCGGAAACAACTATGGATTATCACGAACAGAAAAGATCTTAGAACTTCTTGGAGACCCTCATAAAAAGATAAAATGCATACATGTGGCAGGTACTAATGGAAAAGGGTCTACTACAGCAATGATAAATGAAATGCTTTTCAAAGCGGGGTATAAAGTAGGAATGTATACATCTCCATACCTCGAAGAATTTGAAGAAAGAATGCAAATTAATAAAGAAAATATTTCAAAAGATAATTTAAGAAAGATAATATCAAAGTTAGCTAAAGTAGTAGATGAAGTTATTAAATTAGGGTATGAGCATCCTACAGAATTTGAAATAATAACCTGTGCTATGTATTTGTATTTTTATTTAGAAAAAGTTGATTATGCTGTAATTGAAGTAGGGCTTGGAGGAAGACTTGACTCTACTAATGTTATAACGCCGTTAATATCAGTTATAACATCTATAAGTTATGACCACATGGATATATTAGGATCAACCTTAAAAGAAATTGCTACAGAAAAAGCAGGTATAATTAAAAAAAGAGTACCTGTAATATGTTATCCACAAAATAAAGAAGCTTTAGAAGTACTAAAAAACAAATGCAAAGAAGAGGCTTCAGAACTTATATTAGTTGAAGAAAATTCAGCTAAATTAATAAATGTTATAGAAAAAGAAAATTCATTAACTCAAGCTTTAGAAATAAGTACTAAAAAAGATGATTATTTTGTAGAATTATCTCTTTTAGGACAGCATCAGATATTAAATGCTTCACTTGCTGTTTCGGTTATAGAAAAACTTTGTAGTATTGAACATATTGAAATAACAAGTAACACTATAGTAGAGGCTCTAAAAAATGTTAAGTGGCCAGCAAGGCTTGAAGTTATAAAGTATAATAAAGGCAAGGTTATTATAGATGGAGCGCATAATATAGATGGAATTATGAAGCTTAAGGAGAGTATAAAAACGTATTTTAAATACGATAATATGATTTTAATATTAGGTATCCTTGCGGACAAGCAAGTTGATGAAATGTTAAGTGTCATAGCTCCTATGAGTAAAAAGATTATAACAGTAACTCCACATAGCAAAAGGGCAGAACTAGCCTTAGAGTTAAAAGATCATGTAAAAATATATAATGAAGATTGTGAGGCAATAGAAGATTATAAAAAGGCTTACGAAAAGGCTTTAACATATGCATCTTCAAGGGACATTATAGTAATTTCAGGGTCTCT
>CAYYWN010000364.1:0-2619 GCA_964474485.1 uncultured Clostridium sp.
AAGATTAAATGAGGCAGCAGATTATATAAAAGGAAAGAGTAAGTATAAACCAGAGGTGGCTATAATATTAGGATCTGGACTTGGTGCTATAGCAGATAAAATAGAAGAGGCTGAAAGTTATTCATATACGGATATACCGCATTTTCCAGTATCTACTGTACAAGGCCACGAAGGAAGACTTGTTATAGGTAAACTTCAAGGCAAGATAGTTCTAGCAATGCAAGGTAGATTTCATTATTATGAAGGTTATGATATGAAAGATGTTACTTTTCCGGTAAGAGTTATGAAATTATTAGGCATAGAGAAACTTATAGTTACTAATGCAGCTGGATCTGTAAATACAGAATTTAAGCCAGGTAATTTAATGCTTATAAAAGACCATATAAACTTCTCAGGATCAAATCCGCTTATAGGCAGAAATTTAGATGAGTTTGGAGCAAGATTTCCTGATATGTCTAATCCTTATGACGAAGATTTAAGAAACAAAGTTAAGGAAATAGCTAAATCTATTAATATTGACCTTAAAGAAGGAGTATACACATTATTTAGTGGTCCTACCTATGAGACGCCAGCAGAAGTTAAAATGGCTAGGATACTTGGATCAGATGCTGTTGGAATGTCAACTGTACCAGAGGTTATTGTTGCAAATCATAGTGGAATGAAGGTAATTGGAGTATCTTGTTTAACTAATATGGCATCAGGTATATTAAATCAACCATTAAATCATCAAGAAGTAATGGAAACTTCAGCTATGGCTAGAGAAAAGTTCATTAATTTAATGGAAAATATAATAAAAAGTTTGTAAAAGGATAAGGTGATAAATTATGAGGATGTACGATATTATAACTAAAAAAAGAAATGGTATAGAGTTAACTAAAGAAGAGATTAGATTTTTTGTAGAAGGATATACTAAGGGGGAAATTCCTGATTACCAGGTTTCATCTTTAATGATGGCTATATACTTCCAAAAGATGAATACGAAGGAAACATCAGAACTTACCATGGCAATGGTAGATAGTGGTGAGACTATAGATCTATCTAAAATAAAGGGTATTAAGGTGGATAAGCATAGTACAGGAGGAGTAGGGGATACTACTACACTAATAGTAGGTCCTATGGTAGCAGCAGCTGGAGTTCCAGTAGCTAAGATGTCAGGGAGAGGTCTTGGACACACAGGAGGAACTATAGATAAATTAGAATCTTTCCCAGGGTTTTCAGTAGAGATGTCCATAGAAAAGTTTATGTCTAATGTTAATGATAAAAAGATAGCAATAGCTGGGCAAACAGCAAACCTTGCTCCAGCAGATAAAAAATTGTATGCTTTGCGTGATGTTACAGGTACTGTAGACAATATGTCACTTATTGCAGGAAGTATTATGAGTAAGAAAATAGCCTCAGGTGCAGATGCTATAGTTTTAGATATTAAAACTGGTAGTGGTGCCTTTATGAAAGATGAAGATAGTGCTTTTGAATTAGCAGAGGAAATGGTTAATATAGGAACACATGTAGGAAGAAATACTATAGGTGTAATAACTGATATGGATCAACCTTTAGGCTTTGCAGTAGGAAATGCTTTAGAGGTTATGGAAGCTATAGAAACATTAAAAGGACATGGTCCAGAAGACTTAACAGAGTTATGTTTAACCTTAGGTGCTCATATGTTAGTTTTAGGTGAAAAGGCTACTGATTATGAAAGTGCAAGAGAAACTCTTAAAGAAGTAATAAAATCAGGTAAAGCCTTGGAAAAACTTAGAGAGTTAGTTGAAGCTCAAGGTGGAGATGGAAGATTTGTAGATAATCCAGACTTATTTGAAACTTCTTCTATAATAAAACCTGTATTTGCAAAAGAAGAGGGATATATAAAATCTATAAAGGCAGATGACATAGGTATAGCAGCTTTAGTTTTAGGAGCTGGAAGAGAAACAAAGGAAAGTGTAATAGATTTATCCGTAGGAATAATGCTTCATAAAAAAATAGGGGACTTTGTTAAAAAAGGTGAGGAAATAGCAACTATATATGCAAATGATGAAGGTAAGAGACTACAATCTGAAGAAAAGATACTTAAAGCTTATACTATAGTTTCAGAAAGTATTGAAAAGAAAAAACTTATAAAAGGAATAGTTACAAAGGACGGAATAAAAAAGTTTTAACATAACTTTTTAAAAGTAAATTCGTATATATAAAGGATTAGTCTTAATTTTAAATTTAAGACCAATCCTTTATTTTATAAAATACGGAAAGGATAAACTATATGAGTAAGATTATAAATTTAATGTTAATGATAATAGGTATAGCACTTTTGATTTATGGAATAGTATTAAGTTTTTCAATAAATAGTATTTCTAAAATCATAATAATAATAGGGATATTTTCCATCATAACAAGTATTTTAAAATTTTTTTTGAAAAAATACGAAGAAATACAGTGTTTTAATTCCATAGATAACATAATAAATGTTGTAGTAATATTAGTATTAACTTCAGTAATTATTGTGGAAGTGGCTATAGTTAAAGAAGGAAGTGTGAAAAATAAGGAAAGTACAGATTATATACTAGTTTTAGGAGCCGGATTATGGGGAGATGTACCTTCGGATACATTGATTAGAAGATTAGATGGAGC
>CAYYWN010000365.1:0-2605 GCA_964474485.1 uncultured Clostridium sp.
TCAATATGTTCATCAAACTTCTTGGGGTGTTACTACAAGACTTATAGGTGCTATAATAATGGTTCATGGGGATGATAGTGGACTTGTATTACCTCCAAAGATAGCTCCAATTCAAGTTGTTATAGTACCTATTGCTCAACATAAAGAAGGGGTCCTTGACAAAGCTCGCGAGTTAAAGGATAGAATTTCTAGGGTAGCTTCAGTAAAACTTGATGATTCAGATAAGATGGCAGGATGGAAGTTCAATGAATATGAGATGAAAGGAATTCCTGTTCGTTTAGAAGTTGGACCAAAAGACATTGAAAATAATCAAGTAGTACTAGTAAGAAGAGATAATCGTGAAAAACTAATAGTATCAATAGATGAATTAGAAGTTAAGCTAGAAGAATTATTAGAAGATATACAAAGGTCTCTTTTTGAAAAAGCAAAGACTTTGAGAGATGAAAAGACTTATTCAGCTGCAACTATGGAAGAATTTAAAGAGATAGCTGATACTAAACCTGGATTTATAAAATCTATGTGGTGTGGAGAAACGGCTTGCGAGGAGAAAATCAAAGAAATAGCAGGAACTTCTTCAAGATGTATGCCTTTTAATCAAGAAAACTTATCTAATAAATGTGTATGTTGTGGTAAAGATGCCAATCATTTAGTATATTGGGGAAAAGCTTATTAATACCTATTCCTTATTTACAATAGATTTACTAAATTAAAAAAATTACTATAAATATAAGACGCCATTAATTTTTTTAAAATTATTTTTATGACTAAAAATGTGTATTAATTTTAATACTAAAATAGCAAAATTATAAAAGCTCGATATATCCGCTTTAAGATATATACCGAGCTTTTACAATAATCAGTTTAAGCCTCACATTAAAGTAATTTATCTATATTAGACTGAGCTTCCTTTAAATATCCTTGCCTAGTAGACTCTTCAACGGCAGGCACTGCGCCAAAGAAAATATGACCTATTACATCTAAGCCACAAAATGCAAAGACTCCGTCTTTGGTTAACTTCTTCATAGCTTCATGCATACCAGTTGCTGTATATACTTCATTTGGTGTTCCAGATGTGTTAAATATTATAACCTTTTTTCCTTCTAATAATCCTATAGGAACCCCTTCTTCGTATTTATATGCAAATCCATAAGATAAAACCCTGTCTATATACCCTTTTAATATAGCTGGCTTATCTGCCCACCATATAGGATAGACAAAGGTTATAACATCTGCCCATTCTATGTGTTCTTGTTCTATTTTTATATCTTTTGGCATTTCGCCTTTACCAAAGCTTTCAAAATCACTTGAAGAAAGTGTAGGATTAAAATTCAATTTATATAAATCTCTTATTTTAGTTTCATGACCTTTTTCTTTAGATTTTTCTAAAATAGTTTTTACTATCGAGTTACAAAAACTCGCTTCATTTGGATGTGCATATATAATTAAGTTGTTCATTTTTAAAACCTCCATATTTATAACACTGATTTTGTACAATGTTATCTTATTAAATTTATATTGATAAGATCATCATAATTTTAAATACTGTATTTGTCAATAACAATTATGAACTTTATTAATAAATTAAAAAAAGAGGCTGCCTGCCTCCTTTTATACTTTATGGTCATAGAAATTCATACTAGTTTAAACTAATCTAACTATTTTATCATTATAAGAAATTCTTGAATATAACTAAAAATATGACCCCAGGAACCCCAAAAAACCCTGCAATTAAGGCTGTTACCGCATTAATACCTACTGTTATTCCAAAGTATCCTCCAATAAAATTAACTAATAATAAAGTCAATGCTCCAAGTACACCATTGATGACTAATTTAAATAATATCTTTAAAGGCCACGAAAATAACTTAACTATTACAAATAATAATATTAAAGCTACAATGAACGCAAATGCACTTTCAATTACCATAATATCTCCTTAATTATTATAAGGAGTTCACCACCTTTCTATTAAATGGCTTTTAATTATTTCTTATCATATTATATTATAACTAAAAATTAATATGATACATCTAACTATATAATAACATATTTATAAAATAGCATAAACAGGTTTTTTACCCTAAACCAGTATTTTACCAGCTATAAGTTTAAAAACCTGTCTATATTAAATCTTATATTCTTTATTTAGATTCTTTAGCTTCTACCGGTTTTCCTATTAAATATACAAGGACTGCTAATATAATTATATCTACAGGTAAAACTATATAAACTGGAACGTTTAACCCTACAGGTATATATCCAAATATAACTGCAAATATTGCTACAAATATCGCATACCATATCTGTGTCTTAGTATGATCTAAATGGTCACACCCCGAGCCCATAGAGGAGAGTATAGTTGTATCTGAAATTGGAGAACAGTGATCTCCAAATATTGCACCTGTAAGTACCGCTCCTATGCTCATAATAACAAACTTTGGATCTGATGACATTGAACTTGCTAAAGGAATTGTAAGTGGCATTAATATACCCATAGTTCCATAGGCAGTTCCTGTAGCAAAAGATATTATTGATCCTAAAAGAAATATAAGAGCAGGTAATAAAAACTGTGGTATAGTATCCGATAATAATGATACTAAGTATT
>CAYYWN010000366.1:0-2601 GCA_964474485.1 uncultured Clostridium sp.
AATATAACAGCTGATTTAGCTATAGAAAGACTGACAGAAGCAATACAAACTTATAAATCTACTGCAGGATTAATGCTTCATAGTGATCAAGTATCTCAATATACTTCAAAAGCTTTCACTACATTTTGCAAATCTAATAAGATTCAGAAATCTATGAGTAAGGCGGATGTCCCTATGACAATGCTCCTATGGAATCTTTCTATGGAAAACTTAAAAGTAAACATCTTAATTATTACAATATTAAAAATATCAAGAATTTAGATGAATTAATAAATGACTACACTTTTAGATATTTTATCATAAAAGACCACACAGCTCTTTAGGTAGATTAACATCTTTTGTGAAAAGATATCTTTAAAAATCAATTGAACTTAATGTTACAATTTTGCTTGACCAGATCAATATAGTGTACATGTGAACTTACACATGTCAAGTGACAAATAATTTAATGGAATATTTTGTTGTAATCATTTCTAAATTACGTTATTGTTACAATAGATTGTGGATAATGTATCCATTAATCTACCACTATCTTTAAACAGATGTGGAAATAACAAAAAATCTAGTGATTTGTAGAAGATAACATTATAATAATGGTAACAGTATGATTATGTAAGCTTGCCATTTTAAATGATATTATTCACTAATTTCTTTTGTAAACCCATTTCTGTGTCTGTAAAGATACAGAAATTTTTTATTTTGAAAAGGAGATGTGGATATGGAAAAGTATGAATTAAGAGCAAAATCATTTAAGAAAATGGAGGATCCTAATAACAAGAATAGTGGTAGAATAAAATATGTTTGTTATGTACAAGCAAATTCAGTACCATTAGAATTTGATTCTTGGATGTTGACAAATCCTAGAGAACAAAAAATGACAACAAATGTAACAGGTAAAATTATTGAAAGTTTAGACGGTAATCAGAATTTTCATGAATTAAATCGTGGGATTTTAATGTCAGTAGATTCAATAACATATGATAACCAAAAAGAAATTATATCACTTTCCATGGAAGACTCTGAAATACATGGTAATATTGACGGTGGACATACTTTAAGGGCTATTTTAGATGCTAAAACAAAAAACTCTTTATCCGACGATAGATATGTATTTTTTGAATTTTTTACTGGAATTGATTCCCCTGTAGAATTAGCGGCAGCTAGAAACACTTCTGTTCAGGTTGATTTAAAATCAATTGCAGAATTAGAAAACAGTTTTGAAGTTTTAAAAAGTGCCTTCAAAGGCATTCCTTTTGAAAATCGAATTGCTTATAAAATGAATGAACATTATAATTCTGAGGGAGTTACACCAGTTGATGTGAGAGAAGTACTAGCAATAATTCTTATGTTTAGTCAAGTAATATATCCTTATAAAACATCTAGTGGAACAATTTCTGAAACCCAACCTGTACAATGTTATACGGGCAAAGAAACGAGTCTTAAAAAGTTTCTGAATCTTGGAAAGGAAAAAAGGGAAGATATGATAAAGGAAATGAGCCCTATAATTTTTGATATATTTGAGCTTTGGGATAAAGTTGAATGTAATTTTGCTGATGAATCAAATAAGTCTGGAAAAAGATATGGAACTCGTAAATATTCTAAATTTAATAATGGAAATATAGTCGATTACGCTCATTTCTCTGGAAAAGAGTTGCAATATTCTATTCCAAAAGGAATTATATATCCCTTAGTTGGATAGTTTAGAGCATTAGTTAAGGTTAATGAAGATGGAAACTATTCGTGGGTAAAGGATCCATTAGAAGTTTGGAACATTCTAGCTGGTAAATTAACATCAACGGTTCTTGACGAAAAAACTGAAAATCCAGATGTATTGGGTAAGAATACAAATCTGTGGAGCAATTTATTTAAGGAAGTATTTATATTTGGGTATATGTCATAATCATGGTATTAATAGTTGTAAATATGAACTTTATTCGAAAGTAAAATAAATTGCTTAATCTAGGTAATATGAATATGCCTTTGTCTATTAAACTGGGGCATGTTCATATTTAAAGGTTTTATTGTTTATAAATTTGATATGATGCAGATTAAATATATTAGTTAATAACTGGGCCTTAATCACAATGATTATTCTTTCTAGATGTAGTAACACTATGATGGTAGATATTAGAACCTATAAAAGATGGTGGCAGTAAAGGTAATTATCAGAAACTTTCCTTCTACCAAGGGGAAACCAAATACTTACGACATCATTATTGTACTCTCAAGGCACGTTGAGACGGTTGTATCGCTCTCCCACAAAAAAAGCAGACACACACATCAACATAAATGTAGAGTTTGGTGATGATAAAGGACAAATTCCTATTGATAGGATAGCGAGAAAAGCTGAAAATTTAAATCTTACGAAAAGGTAATATGATGGTAATATTTTGCTGAACCATGTATAATAAAGGAAAAGTGTATGAGGGGAATGAATGTGAACTCTGAAATTATCCAAGCGTGAAATTCTAACTCATGTTGGCACAATTAATGCTAAGGCAGCTGAAATTAAATCAAAGGAAGAATACAAGAAAAATAAGGAGCTGCATATGGGAAGTGTTTCAAATTCTGAGAAAGACTATTTCGAGGCATTAGAAGATA
>CAYYWN010000367.1:0-2593 GCA_964474485.1 uncultured Clostridium sp.
AAATATAGTACAAGGAAAGAGCATTGCTTTAAACAAAGAAATAACATCTATAAAAGGATATATAGGAATTGCTAGTGAAGTTATTGATTTTGATGATAAATTTAAAAATGCTATAGAGTATGTCTTAGGAAGAACCATTATATCAGAAGATATGAAGAGTGCCTTAGATATAGCAAAAAAGATAAATTATAAAAACAAAATAGTTACACTGCAAGGCGAAGTTATAAATACTGGAGGAGCACTTACTGGTGGAAGCTTGTATTATAAAAATACAAATATAATAGGTAGAAAAAATGAAATTGAAAAATTAAAAATAGAAATATTAGAACTTAATACACTTTTTAAAAAAGTAAATGATGAATTAGATAGCTACGAAGAGGATTATAAAAACCTGGAAGAGCATTATCTTAAGTTAAGAGAAAATATTCATTATAATAATGTGGAAGTGGCTAAAATAGATGAAAAGATTGTAGCTATAGATTCTGAAAAAGAAAGGCTAAATAAAAGTATATTTAAATCTAAGCAAGAAATAGTTTTAATAGAAGAAAATATAGGTAATAAAAATAAAGAGTTAGAAGAAAATATTAAACAGATACTTAGTTTAGATGAAAAGGAAAAACAATGTGGGGATAGAATAAGTTTTTTGGAAAAAGAAACAATAAAAAGAGAAGAAGGTTCAAAGGTTAAAAAAGAATATATCTTAGATTTAAAAATTAAAAAGGCTCAAGTTGATGAATTCATATTAAATATGCTAAAAGAAGTAGAAAGAGTATATAACAACTTGAAAGAACTAGAATCTGCGATACTAGAAAAAAAGTCATCTATATTATCTAAAGAACAAATCATTATAAAATCAAATGAAGATATTGAAAATTTAACTAAAAAAATAAAAGAAAATAAACTTTTAATAGATAGTTTAGATGAAGATTTCCAAGGTTATGAGATAGAAAGTATAAAGATGAAAAAGAATATTACCAACTTAAAAAGTCAAATAGAACAATTACAATTATTTATACAAAAAAAAGAGGAAGGAAAAAATAAAGTTAATATAAGTAAAACTAGAATAGATATAGAAAAAGAAAATTTATATGAAGGCTTAAATAATGAGTTTAATATTAGCTTTATTGAAGCTTTAGATATAGCAAAAGAAATTAAAGATGAAGGTTTAGCAAAGCAAGAAGTGATAAATATAAAAAAAGAAATATCTAACCTAGGTACCATCAACCTAGGATCTATAGATGAGTATAAAGATATAAAAGAAAAGTACACATTTATGAATAACCAAAAGGAAGATTTAAACAATGCTCGGATTGAACTAAAAGAAGTTATTGATGATATGACAAGTAAAATGAAAGATGTTTTTTCATCTAATTTTGAAGTTTTAAAGGAAAACTTTAATAATACCTTTAAAGAATTATTTAAAGGTGGAAATGCAGATCTTATACTAGGTGAAGGTGATGAACTTACTGCCAATATTGATATAAATGTACAGCCGCCAGGTAAGAAACTTCAAAATATAAATCTTATGTCCGGAGGAGAAAAAGTACTTTCAGCAATAGCATTACTTTTTGCAATATTAAAGATGAAACCTACACCATTTTGTATATTAGATGAAATTGAGGCAGCCTTAGATGATGCAAATGTTTATAAATATGCGGAATTCTTAAAAAAGTTTTCAAGTGATATACAGTTCATAGTCATAACGCATAGAAAAGGAACTATGGAGTCAGCAGATATGCTTTATGGTGTTACAATGGAGGAAAAAGGTATCTCTAAAATAGTATCAGTAGATTTAAGTAAATAATTAAGGAGGATAAAGATGTTTGGAGGTTTTTTTGAAAAATTAAAATCGGGATTAAGTAAAACCAGGGATACGCTTACAGATAAGGTTAACGATATGTTAAATTTAGCTGTAACTATAGATGAAGATTTATATGAGGAATTAGAAGAGATTTTGATAACCTCAGATATAGGAGTGGAGACTTCTATAGATATTATAAGTAGGTTAAAGGTTAAAATTAGAGAAAAAAAGATTAATGATCCTGAGCTTATAAGGCCTTGTTTAAAAGAGATTATAAAGGAACTAATGGAGGAGCAAGAGCCTAAATCTAACAATATGTTTCCTAAAGTTATTCTTGTTATAGGAGTAAACGGTGTTGGGAAAACTACTTCTATTGGGAAGCTTGCTCTAAAATATAAAAATGATGGTAAAAAGGTTGTTCTTGCCGCAGCGGATACCTTTAGGGCAGCAGCTATAGATCAATTAGAAGTTTGGAGCAGTAGAGCTAGAGTAGACATAATAAAACATAAAGAAGGATCTGACCCCGCAGCGGTAGTCTACGATGCCATTCAAGCTTCCAAAGCTAGGAAAGCCGACATATTAATTTGTGATACTGCAGGAAGACTTCATAATAAGAAAAACTTGATGGATGAACTCTCTAAAATTAATAGAATAATAGATAGAGAATTTAGTGAAGCAGAAAAAGAAACCTTGCTGGTATTAGATAGTACAACAGGTCAAAATGCAATAATACAAGCAAAACAATTTATGGAGGCCAGCCCTTTAGACGGAATTATATTAACTAAGCTTGAT
>CAYYWN010000368.1:0-2591 GCA_964474485.1 uncultured Clostridium sp.
AGGCGAGGTAAGAGCTCACCAGCGCATTGGCGACTTTGCGGCTATGTAAACCCCATCTGGAGCAAGACCGAATAGGAAGGTAAATGGAACTGCTCGTTCTGCCTTCGGGTGTGTCGCTGGAGTCTATTGGTAACAATAGACCTAGATAGATGATTGCTTAATACAGAACTCGGCTTACAGGTTTGTCTCGCCATTGAAAACACTAAGTTTATACTTGGTGTTTTTTATTTTACCACCGTTTTGTATTCTAAAATATTATTTAATTTCTACGTAGTATTTTTCTATTCACACTCCTTTATTATTGTTTATCAGTATGATATAGCACAGAAGAAAAACTATCCGTTACCCACTGAAAAGTAAGTGATACCAAAGATTTAAATTTAAAATTTTGTATGAAAAAGGGGTACAGATAAAAATAGTTCTGTACCCTTTTGTACCAAAAGCGGCTCAAAATGTTAGCATAAGTGGGTTTTTATCTGTTATCTTAATATTTTTATCTAAAATATTTCTGAGCATATAATTATCCATTTTGGATATATCAATATTAAAATCACTTCTATTGAATAATAAAGCTACTGCAAATAAATTAGCTTGGTATTCATTTACACCATTATGATCATCATTAAACTGATTAAAAATATTGTCATTATGGAGAAGAGCATGGCCTAATTCGTGAGCACATAAAACTTTCTGTGATGTTAATGTAAAGCGATTATTTAACTTTATTATTGGGTTATTAAAATGAATTGTATATGCCTTATATATCCCTGGGTTTAAATTCATATATTCAATTTTTATACCCATCATGGAGCATAATTTTATAGTATCAGTAGTGCCAAAATTAGTTTTAAGTGAAGTTGCTAACTTTATAATCTCTTCGTTACTCATAACTTACCTCGCTAGTTATCTTTTATATTTTGCGCCTAAAGCCTTCAGTACTCCCAAAAGGTCATTAGCAAACTCTATTATATCTTTATCGCTCATCTTATTTACATCAAATCCACCGTAAGCACTTATTTTAGGTTGTTTTAATATAAATTGGATAGCTTCTTCAGCGGTTTTAAACTCAGCAGTTTCGTAAAAGGAGAGTTCTTGTTTTGTTCTAGTCGTATACTTATAATTCCATTCGTTAAATAGTAATTCATCCACACTAATGTGAAATATGCTGGCTAACTTGGATAATGTTTCTGATTTTGGGTTCTTTGCCTTAGCTTTTTCAATATCATTAATTGTACTTTGGCCAACTCCGGACTTATCAGCTAATTCTTTCAAAGTCATTTTATTTTTTTCTCTTAAAGTTTTAATGTTATCTCCTAATATAGACATCTGAGTCACTCCTTTTTACATATTATATCCGGTTTACAGAATAATTATAACATCCTTTATCCGGTTAGACAAATAGTATGAAGATATTTATTTTTTACTAACATTAATCAAAATACTTGACATTATATCAACATGAATTATACAATATGAACAAAGGTATATAAAAATGTTTCGGTGGCAAATATTAATTTGTAGTCAATTTGCCATGATTCAAAAATATAAGTTAGATATATAAAAATGCTTATATAACTAGGTTTAAGTACATAGGGTATGAATTAATATGCTTATACATTGAGTTTGCTAATACGGAACTCGCTTATAGGTTTGTCTTGCATATTTATGACACTCGATTTTGTTGGGTGTTATTTTTATATAAGCATAAATAAGGAGGTGTCATTTTGATATTATCAGGAAAAGAAATTCAAAGTAAGATTGGGAAAGAAATATATATAGATCCTTTTAATGAATCTCAAATTAATCCTAATAGCTATAATCTAAAACTTCATAACGAACTTTTAGTTTATGATAACAATATCCTAGATATGAAGAAAGAGAACAAAGCAAAAAAGATTATTATACCTAGTGAAGGAATTTTATTAGAGCCTAAAAAACTTTAACTTGGCAGGACATTAGAATATACCAAAACTCAAAATTACGTGCCTATGTTAGAGGGTAGATCCTCTGTAGGTAGACTTGGTTTGTTTGTCCATATAACTGCAGGATTTGGAGATGTTGGTTTTAACGGATATTGGACACTTGAAATGTTTTGTATTCAGCCTATCAGAATTTATGCGGGAGTAGAGATATGCCAAATATATTACCACAAGATTGAAGGCGATTATGATAAATATATAAGTGGTAAGTATCAAAATAATACTGATATACAGCCAAGTTTATTATTTAAAGATTTTAAACAAGAATAGTAAAAACACCTAAGCTTATAAACTTAGGTGTTTTATTTTAATTATTATTAGGTTTAGTTGGTGGTGGTGATGGTTTTACTGGCTTTACTGGTGTCGATGGTGGCTCTGCCGGTGGAATATTACCATTGCCGCTACCTGGTTTATTAGGATCTGGAGGAAGTATTTTTTCCTCTTTAATAATTTTATCGGGTTCTGGATTTGGTTTATAATCGTCTAGTTCTGTGGGCTCAACCATAGAAGCATTGGTAACAGAGCTAGCATAGGCTTTACTTATAAATACCTTTGTTTTAATAAGTTCTTTTGGTGTGCTTTCTGATGCCTTTTTTCCATTAAGTTTGTTTT
>CAYYWN010000369.1:0-2591 GCA_964474485.1 uncultured Clostridium sp.
TCTCTTCCCCTTCTAAGGCTTCTTTAATTTTTTCAACCTTCTTGCCACCAGCTTCTGCCATATCAGGCCCACCGCCTCCGCCTCCGCCAGCTATAGTTGCAACTTTCTTTATTAATTTTCCCCAATGTACGCCTTTAGATACTGCATCCTTTGATGCCATGGCTACTAAACTAACTTTATCTTCTTTGCTACTAGCAAGAACCACTAAACTATTTTTAATTTTATTTCTTAATTTATCTCCAAGCTCTCTTAACTCATTTGAATCCATATTGTGAAGTTCAGATGTTATTATTTTAAATCCAAGCACATCTTTTACACCATTTAATATTTCATCTTCCAAGCCTTTTGCAAGTTCAGATTTTAATTGAGAAATTTCTTTTTCTTTATCTTTTAACTCTTCAATATTACTATTAATCTTCCCTATAAGGTCTTTTTCTGAGCATTTTAAAATTGAAAAACTTCCTATTATTAACATTTCTTTATTTTCAAGGTAATCTATAGATTTAAACCCAGTTATAGCTTCTATTCTTCTTATTCCTGAAGCTACTCCTGATTCAGATAAAATTTTAAACAATCCTATCTCCCCAGAATTATTAACATGGGTTCCTCCACAAAGTTCTTTGCTAAAAGATTCTATAGATACAACTCTTACATTTTCTTTGTATTTATCTTCAAATAGAGCTATAGCTCCAGTATCTTTAGCCTCTTCTATAGTCATCTCTTCTGTAGTTACTTTAAATGCTTCCATTATTTTTTCATTAACAAGCATCTCTACTTCTTTTATTTGTTTCGATGTAACTGCGGCAAAATGAGTAAAGTCAAATCTTAGCTTATCCTCATCTACATAAGATCCAGACTGAGCAATATGATTCCCTAAAACTCTTTTTAAAGCTTCATGTAATAAATGAGTAGCTGTATGGTTTCTACAAATAGCTTTTCTTCTTTTATTATTTAATTCTAAGTTTACCTCATCATTTATGGAGACTTCTCCTTTAATAACATTAACAAAGTGCATTATTTTTCCTGAGATATTCTTTTTACAATCATAAACCTCTGCCTTAAACAAGCTATTTTCTATGATTCCTTGGTCGCCTACTTGACCACCCATTTCTGCATAAAAAGGTGTATTTTCTACTAATATAATGCCACTTTCTCCAGATTTTAAAGTAGATATATCTTCTTCTCCTTTTATTAAAAACAATACCTTTGAGCAATCTTTAACATTTTTGTATCCTACAAAGTTAGAAGTTAATTTTATATCTATATTGTCTAATATACCACTATTATTTCCCATATAGTTAGTTTCATTTCTAGCTCCTCTTGCCCTTTTTCTTTGAAGCTCCATTTCTTTATTGAACCCTTCCACATCTACAGTTAACCCTTTTTCATTCAATATTTCTTCAGTTAACTCTAGGGGGAATCCAAAAGTATCATAAAGTTTAAATGCCTTGTTTCCTTCTAAAGAAGTTTTACCTTCCCTTTGAAAATCTTCTACATACTCTTTTAATATGTCTATACCTGCGTCAATAGTTTCATTAAATCTTTCTTCTTCTAGGAGTATAACTTTATTTATATAATCTTTTTTCACTATTAATTCTTTATATGCAACACCATAATTTTCTATTACTTTTTCAACTATATCATTAATAAAGGTTCTTTTTATTCCCAAAAGTCTTCCATGTCTTGCAGCTCTTCTAAGGAGTCTTCTTAATACATAGCCTCTTCCTTCATTGGAAGGTAAAACGCCGTCTGCTATTAAAAAAGCCACACTTTTAGCATGATCTGCTACTATCCTTAAAGATACATCAATATTTTTATCTTTTCCATAAGTAACCTTTGATATGTTTGCTACTTCCCCTAGTATATCCTTTATACTATCAATTTCAAATATATTTTCTGTTCCTTGCATAATTGTAGCAATTCTTTCAAGTCCCATACCTGTATCAATATTAGGGTGCTCTAACTTATTATATATGCCATTTTCATCCTTATTAAATTGAGTAAACACAAGGTTCCAAAATTCCACTATTCTATCATTTTCTGAAGCTTCAATAAAATCTTCCTTAGTTTTTATTTCACCTTCTCCTCTATCAAAGTGTATTTCTGAACAAGGTCCACATGGTCCCTGGCCTATCTCCCAGAAGTTATCTTCTTTTCCTAATCTAAATATCCTACTTGAATCTATATCCGTTTTATTTACCCATATATCGAAAGCCTCATCATCTTCTAGATAAATAGTTACGTATAACTTATCTTTTGGTATATCTAAAACCTTAGTAACAAACTCCCAAGACCATGGTATTATTTCATTTTTAAAGTAGTCTCCGAAGGAAAAGTTACCTAGCATTTCAAAAAAGGTAGCATGCCTTGAAGTCTTACCTACATTATCTATATCCCCTGTTCTGATGCACTTTTGGCAGGTGGTTACCCTTTTACTTGGTGGAGTTTTAAGCCCTGTAAAATAAGGCTTTAATGGTGCCATTCCTGCATTTATAAGTAGTAAACCCTTATCTTCTTTTGGAACTAATGGAAAACTTTCTATTACTAAATGGTTTTTAGCTTCAAAAAACTTCAAATATGTTTCTCTTAAC
>CAYYWN010000370.1:0-2590 GCA_964474485.1 uncultured Clostridium sp.
AAGGAAATTACTCTTTAAAAGATAGAGTAGCAAGTATAATAGTAAGAGATAATGCTAAAAATGAGGCATGGAAGATATCCTTAGGCAGTAAAGAAAAAGATAAGAGTTATCCAATGTATTTGGAATGGGCAGATGATAAAAATATATTTGTAATAGTAGGTATAGAAAATGATGATATATCCCCTGGAGGTAACTTGTATTCAATAAATTTAGATACTATGAAAACTAGCTTAGTTTATAAGTCCATAACTAACAAAGAAAAAGTTACTAGTGTGGAGAATAACAAAGATAGCTTAGAATTAAAGACAATTGCCTTTAATGATGAGGTAAAACAAGAGTATCATGAAGAAAAAAGAACAATAAACTACAAAGAAGTAACAAACTCTAAAGAAAATCCTGTAACCTTATTATATGAGTTTTCAAAGAATATAAATGATGGAAATAAAGATAAAGCTTTAAGCCTGTTTGAAAAAAACTTCAAACAAGAATATAAAAATTATATTGGAGATATTAAGGACATAAATAAACTAAATATAAATAGAATAGTAGATGTAACAGATGCATCACTAGGTAAAAGTAATAAATATGATTTTAAAATTTATGGTGTAATGTTAGATTATGAAATAAATAATAATATAGATACAAAACTTAAAAGTTCAACTTACTACAATTATTTTGTCTTAATCAAACAAAAGACAGATAAAAATTGGAGTATCCTCCAAATACTAACACCACCACAAAACTAATATATAAAATTATAGTACTATATTATGTGTATTAATTGGTTACAAATATATTAAAATTTTAACAATTATAGTTTAGCTAATATATAGTTTAGTTAATATAATGAAGATATAGCTACTTCTTAGATTAGAGGTAGCTTTTTTTATTTTAAGTAAACATTAATATATAATATGAAATGATTGGTATAATTAAATTTAATATAAAACTCATTTTTAGTTTATTTTAAAAATTTGTTTTAAAATATTTATCTAGCAATTATAATGAATTAAGAAAAGATTAACAATAACTATAAACATAAGAAAAAGGAGAACTATATGGATAACACTTCAAAAAACATATATTCAAAAGCAATGGACTTATACCAAGGGGGGGACATAGATAAAGCTTTAAAGGTTTGTGAAAAGGGCATATCTAGGGACTTAAAAAATGCACCTATAATAAATCTTAAGGGACTACTACTTTATATAAAGGGTGATCTTAAAGGAGCTACTTCTCTTTGGAAAGTAAATAAAGATTTAAACAATGATTCTATAGCTAAAAAATATCTAGAAGATTCTAAATGGGATAAAGAAAAAGAGGATTTATATAAAGAAGCTATAAAGTATTTAAAAGAGTTAAAAATATCAAAAGCTATGGATATTTTTAATATATGTGAAGAAAGCTCATTTAATAGCATAAGTGTATATAATGCTATAACTTTAGGTTATCTTAAAAAAGGAGATTATTATAGGGCTAAGGAGTATGTAGAAAAAACCTTATCAATAGATAGGCAAAACAAGGTAGCTTTAGAAAATCATAAGACGCTTAAAAAATGTGGAGCTTTAAAGCACAACTTTCCTTATGAAAAAGTTGCAGCTTTGATATTTTCGATAATTATTTTAGTTGGTTTAGGATGGAGTATAAAAACCTACATTTACCCTTTTGGAAAGGGTAAGGTGGAACAGGTATATTTCAGTTATAAGAACCAGAAAGAAGCTAGAGACCAAGAAAAAGATGATGAAATAAAAAAAGATCAAAAATTAGAACTAGATAGCACTAAAGATAAAAGTGCAGATATAAATAAGACTAAAGAAGATGAAAAGATAGATGAAAAGATAGATGAAAATAAAACGTTTCCTCATGAAGAGCTTAAAACATCCTTGGATAACAAAGATTTTAATGGAATTTATAGTTTTGTAAGAACATGGAATAATAAACCTTTAACCTTAAATGAAAAAAAATTATTTGTAAAAGGAGAGACGTTACTTATAGATGAGGGTGTGAAATATTTTTATGAATTAGGGGCTACATATTTAGGAAAAGATAACAAAGAAGCTACAAATAACTTTTTAAAAGCTTATGACTATTCTAAAGAAAGTTACTTAAATCCTCACATAATATACTATTTAGGAACTCTATATGAGAAAGAAGGGAATGTAGAAGAAGCAATAAAATATTACGATGAATATATAAATTTATATACAGGAGAGGGTTATGAAGACATAGTGTTATACAATATGGCAATAATATATAAAGACATAGATAATAAAAAATCAAAAGATTACGCTAAAAAAATAGACGATAAGTTCCAAGGTTCTATATATAATAATTCAAAAGTTAAAGAAATACTTAAAAATTAACAAAAGGTGTGTGATTAAATATGATTACTATAATAAAAAATGTTGAAGTTTATGCGCCAGATTATTTAGGAAAGAAGGATATAGCTATTGCGGGAGGAAAAATAGAGGAGATAAAGGACTGCATAGAGGTACCAAAAGACTTTTTAGATATTAAAGTTATAGAGGGTGAGGGCAAACTATTATTCCCAGGGTTTATAGATGCACATGTTCACTTAATAGGAGGAGGG
>CAYYWN010000371.1:0-2574 GCA_964474485.1 uncultured Clostridium sp.
CAGTTTTAGCAACGTTTGAAGCTACCTTATATCCTACACTTGGGCAGATTGCTGTAATTATGCCAGCACTATTTTCTACTAAGTTTTTACATCTTTCTTCATTTGCAGTAATTCCCATTATACAATTTTCTGTAAAGGTATTTACTCCATTAGTTAATGTTTCTATGGATTGAAATAAGTTATAAAATATAACAGGTTCAAAAGCATTAAGTTCTAATTGACCTGCTTCTGCTGCCATCGTTATAGTTACATCATTTCCTATTATATTAAAAGCTACTTGGTTCATAACTTCTGGTATTACAGGGTTAACTTTTCCTGGCATTATAGATGAACCATTTTGCTTTGGCGGAAGATTTATTTCGCCAAATCCTGTTCTAGGCCCTGAAGACATAAGTCTTAAGTCATTAGACATTTTAGAAAGACCTACAGCACAAGTTTTAATTACTGAGGATACTTCGACAAATATATCTAAATTTTGTGTTGCATCTACTAAATCTTCTGCTTGAACAAGATCTATTTTTGTTACTTCACTTAATTTAGGAACTATTTTTGAAAAGTACCTTCTATCTGCATTTATCCCAGTACCAATAGCAGTTCCTCCCATATTAACAACTTTTAAGTGCTCTTTAACATTATTAATTCTTAATATATTTCTTTTTACCAAAGAACTATATGCATTAAATTCTTGCCCAAGTCTAATAGGGACCGCATCTTGCATTTGACTTGTTCCCATTTTTATAACATCATCAAATTCTTTAGACTTTTCTACTAAAGCTTCATATAATCTATTTAACTGATTTGATGCCTTATCAATAAGTCTTAAGATAGCTATCTTACCTGCTGTTGGTATTATATCATTAGTGGACTGCCCCATGTTTGCATGGTCATTTGGATGTACTATCTTGTAATCACCCTTTTCACCACCTAAAATTTCTATAGCTCTATTTGAAATTACTTCATTAATATTCATATTAGAAGAGGTTCCAGCTCCTCCTTGAATTGGATCTACTATAAACTGATCATGTAATTTTCCATCTATTATTTCATCACAGGCTTTCACCAGTGCTTTTTCAATTTTTTCATCTAAAAGACCAATTGACCCATTAACCAAAGCTGCTGCTTTCTTGGTTTCAGCAAGACCTTCTATAAACTCTTCATTTAACATAAGCCCGGTTATTTTAAAGTTTTCTTTAGCTCTTAAGCTTTGTACACCATAATATGCATCCTTAGGCACATTCCTTGATCCTATAGAATCACTTTCTATCCTAAAATCCATTAAACTTACCCCCAGATGAATTAAATTTTTTCATGTCATTTATATCTATTGAAATGAATGAAAACTTTCATCACCTTTATTATATCCTTTTCATTAGGTAATTTCAAGTTTAACTGCAATTATTCTTTCATTTTAAAGTGATCCTTCTCTCATTTTCGATACTAGCCTTGCAAATATCTATGAATTCATCACTATTTACTAGCTCTCTGAACTCTTACCTTCTTACCTTTAATAGTTTTATCCTTTAATGCCTCTAAAACGAAATAGCCTTTTCCGTGAAGGATATCCACATAAGAGAATCCCTCTTGGATGTCAATAATCCCAATATCTTCTGCTGTTATATCTTCAATGCTAATAATGGTACCCACAATATCTAAAGCCCTTATCTTCTTTTTCTTTCCTGCATTTATATGGATTTTAGTGATTTCTTTATTTAGCTGTGCATTTTTATTAATCTTTAATTTAGGCTTAAACTTTATCTTTTCTTCGTATAGTTTTTTTCCTTCTTCTACCTTTTCTTTTGAAGGAATTTCACCTCTTGGAATTCTAAAGTCTATATAATCTTGAATCATATCCAAATACTTATATTCAGTAGGAGTAATAAATGTAATTGACTTACCCTTATTTCCTGCCCTACCAGTTCTACCTATTCTATGCACATAACTTTCTTTTTCTCTTGGAACGTCATAATTAATTACATGACTTATTCCATCCACACTTATACCTCTTGCAGCTACATCTGTAGCAACTAAAAATCTAAATTCTCCTCTTTTAAATTTTTCCATGGCACTTAATCTATCCTTTTGTTCCATACCACCATGGAGTGCATCACAAGAATGACCTTGATCTTTCATGTTCTGAATCAATCCATTCACTGTTTCTTTTGTATTACAAAATATAATAGAACTCTCTGGTACTTCTGTGTATATGATTTTCTTTAAAAGATCTAATTTCTTATTATACTCTACTTCATAATAAACTTGCTCTACATCTTCTGTAGTTATACTTTTAGGTGTAACTTCAATTTTAACTGGATCTATCATATGCTTATTACATAACTTTTCTATTTTATCTTCTATAGTTGCAGAAAATAGCATTGTTATTCTCTTCTTTGGCAAAAGCCTTATTATAGATTCCACTTGATCTATAAAACCCATATTAAGCATTTCATCTGCTTCATCAATGACTAAATACTTTATACCGCTTAAATCTATATTACCCCTTTCAATATGATCAAATGTCCTACCTAGTGTACCTACAATTACGTGAACTCTTTGTTTTAATTCTATCTTTTGAGC
>CAYYWN010000372.1:0-2573 GCA_964474485.1 uncultured Clostridium sp.
ATAAAGACAGTATTTTATGATGATGTCGAAAATAACATAATGCCAGGGTATATAAACTATCACGATGATATGGATTACTTTGGATACATGAAAAAGATGACTTTAACATTACACAACTTAATAATGATAAAAAGAGGTAATTTACCTGTTCATGGAGCCATGGTTAATATAGTTACAAAAGATGATAAAACCTTTAATATAGTTATTATGGGTGATAGTGGAGCTGGAAAGTCAGAAAGTCTTGAGGCTTTAAGAAGTCTTGGATCTGAATATATAAGTGATATGACTATAATTTTTGATGATATGGGTGTAGTAAAGTTAAATGGTGAAGGAAAGCCTTTAGGATACGGCACCGAAATAGGGGCATTTGTAAGGTTGGATGATTTAGATACGGGTTATGCATTTAAGCAACTAGATAGAAGTATATTTATGAATCCTGATAAAATAAATGCAAGATTAGTTATGCCAGTATCTAGCTATAATGAAATCATAAAAGGAGAAGCTATAGATTTATTTCTTTATGCTAATAATTATGAGGATGGGGAAGCCTTAGAGTTCTTCAATAGTGAGGAGGAGGCTATTAAGGTATTTAAAGAAGGAACTAGGATGGCAAAGGGAACTACTACAGAAAAGGGGCTTGTAACATCCTATTTTTCGAATCCTTTTGGTCCGGTTCAAAAACAAAAGGAAATGGATGAACTTATTCCAATATTCTTTAAAGCGTTTTTTAATAAAGGAATAAGAGTGGGTCAATTAAGAACAAAACTTGGTATGCCTGGTAATGAAAAGAAAGGTCCAAGAGAGGCATCTTTAAAACTATTGCAGGAGATTAAAAAGTTATAAAGAATATTCAAAATACCCACATATACTTGTGGTACAAGTATATGTGGGTATTTTTATTAAGTTAGTGCGTAACTGTATGGTATCAGATTATCACAAATGAACGCTTAAATGTAAGTTTTAAAGAGAATATATATTTATTTAATGGTATAATTTATTTGTGAACCATAAGATTGTAGCTTTAGGAGGTAAAGTCTTAAGTGTTACAGTAATAGAGAAAGGTATTTAAAATTTCTAGACATTTACATTGAATTAAGAAAATAAGAAAACTATTTATATTATCTGTTCAGGTTATGACATGTTAAAAGGTATATGATGGGGGGAATTTCATGAACTCTTCGGAGAAAAGAAATCTGATACTTAATGGCAGTTTGTACAAAGTAATAATTACTTTAGCTTTGCCTATTATGGTAAATAATCTTATTCAAACCCTTTACAACTTAGCAGATGGAGTTTGGGTAAGTAAGATAGGCTCAGTTGAATTTGCTGCTACAGCTTTTGTATGGCCAATAAACTTCTTATTTATATCACTTGGTATTGGTCTTTCAATTGCAGGTACATCTATAATATCTCAATTAGTAGGAGCTTCTAAATATAAAGAAGCAAATATTTATGCTACACAACTTATTGTGATATCTTTGATATCATCAGTTGTTTTTGCGATACTTGGGTATTTAATAAGTCCTGGTGTTATTAGGCTCATGGGGGGATCTGGGGATCTTGGAATGTATAGCAATATATATCTAAAGATAACATTCTTAGATATGCCGTTCATGTTTTTGTTTTTCAGCTTTAACTCTATTATGAATGCACAGGGAAATACAATTTTGCCAACGGTGTTAAGTGGTATTAGTGCTATAATAAATATAGTTTTAGATCCTATATTCATATTTACACTTGATATGGGGGTAGCGGGAGCTGCTATAGCTACATTAATAGCCAAGGCATTACTTGCTTTTGCAGGAATATTTATTTTAATGAGATCCTCCAATATGCTAGTAAGGCCAAGCTTTAAAAACTTTAAATTTGATAAAAAGATATTAAAAAGAATTGTAAATGTGGCATTGCCATCTTCAGTTGGGCAATCTGGATCTGCGTTAGGTTTTATTGTGTTAAATGGATTTATTGCTTCCTATGGTACATCAACATTAGGTGCTTTTGCTATGGTTAATAGGATAACATCTTTAATAATGCAGCCAGCTATGGGGGTTGGTGCAGCTTTGACATCTATAGTTGGACAAAACTTAGGATCAAACCAAATAAATAGAATAAAAGAGGCCTTCACAAAGTCTTTAAAACTTACAATCTCATTTTCCATGGTAGGATGTAGCTTATTATTATTATATAATAGTCCTATAATAAACTTTTTTATGCAGTCAAAAGATGATTTAGATGTTATATCTCAGGGCATAACTTATCTTAAGTTTACATCGGTATCTATGCCTCTTATGGGGATATTTAGTGTTCTTCAAGGTGTTTTTCAAGGCACAGGACATACTAAATACTCCATGGCTATGGAAATTGGTCGTTTATGGTTTGTAAGGCTTCCGATGATATTGTTATTTAAGTATTTTACAAGTATAGGACCTTCTGGAATTTGGTTTTCTATGGGATTTAGCAATTTAATTGTCTGTCTTTACGGTTTTTATGTGTATAGAAAAAATAGTTGGCAAACAAGGGTTATAAGGTAGTTTATTTAGAAGGTAAGTATAGTATATTATTCTTCTATTAAC
>CAYYWN010000373.1:0-2541 GCA_964474485.1 uncultured Clostridium sp.
CAAATATAATTTACATTATTATTTTTTACCATATAATATAAAATCATCTTCCTTATTTTTTGACGATACAGAATAACCTGATTGCTTCATGTAGCGTTCAACATTATTCTTAGCAGTTGCGTTATCCACAGTAATTTCCACTTCTTTAGGATTATTTATTAAAGCATTTTTTGTCATCAAAACTGGCTGAGGACAAGATATACCTCTAGCATCTATTTTAACCAATGTTATCATCTCCCTTTGAAACTACATTAATTTTTTTAGTATCCTTTTCTATATTTATGTAGGATACTAAACATACAATTAAAAATCCAATTAACACTGCTACCTTACCATTAAATGTAGGGCCTTTAGCGCTAGAAGCTAAATTAAAATTGTGTACAAAAGCTGCGCCTACAAAAAGTCCTAAAACTGTTATAACAGAATCTATATTACCTTCTGCAGATAATATTAGTTGTCTTAAAGGGCAACCACCTAATAGCACTGATGCCCATCCAGCTAAAGCCATACCTAAAAAGTTCCATAAAGCATCATTATGAGCTACAGGTTGATTCATAAACCCTACATTAAATTTACCTATTATTAAATTTCCTATAAGTGCAAATATAAATATAGAAATAAACCCAGATAATAAATAAGTATCTTTAAACATTATAAGATCTCTAATTCCTCCAACCATACAAAGTCTAGTCCTTTGAGCAATTGCACCTACAATAAGCCCTGCAATTAAGGCTATATAAATTGGAGCATGAGAAGCACCAGGACCTTTCTTACTAAAAAATATAAAAGCAGGTGCTGAAACAAGAAGTGCAAATAAACCTACATTAACTGCAGGAAATAAATAGCTTTCAAGTTTTGTTGTAGTATAATTTCTTTTTAAAGTAAAACCTTTGTTTAAAAATTGTATACCAATAAAAATTCCAGCCGTAAACCCTACGATACCTGTAATTGCATTTAAGTCTCCCCCAGCAAGTCTTAATACCATCCTGAGTGGACAACCTAAAAACATTAGTGCCCCTACCATAACTATAAATCCTAATATAAATCTTATAAACGGCGAAGAACCACCTTTAGAATAAAGTTCCTTTTTAAAAATTGCCATTATAAAGGCTCCAAGGACTATGCCTATTATTTCAGGTCTTATGTATTGAACAACTTCCGCCCTATGTAAGCCTAAAGAACCTGCTGTATCCCTTATAAAACAGGCTATGCAAAGGCCCATATTAATAGGGTTGCCGAAGCGTACAAGTATTACTGATAGTATCCCAACTATGGCTCCAGTAATTATGATCCCCTTTTTTTCTTTCATGAAAATTCCCCCTTATTTTTATTATTTCTATATAAATATAACAAATTATTTAATGTATGTTAAATATATAAAGCTGATTGTTAAAGTCTTATCTATCAGTAAATACAATACTGTTAAGTATAAATAAACTATTTACTTAAAGATCCATACAATATATTCTTTATTTGTTTTAAAACGGTGTTTATGTTTAATGCGGTATCTTAAATAAAGAATATAAAAGTGATATCTTCACTAAATTAAAAAATTGCAGTAATAATAAAAATAACTGCAATTTAAGATAAAAAAACTAACAAATCTTATTATAATATGAAAGAATAATATATAATTTTGTATATATATATTATTTAATGAAATTATGTTAAATTTACTATGAGGCGTTTTTAGAAAATAAACATCTAATAATTAATATGCTCTAAAAATGTTTATAATATATTTTAATTGTATAAGTCATTGGTTTAAATCTTTATTAATAAGAAGTAAAATTATAAAGGTAATGACTTTAAAGAATAGGGGGCATTTTATGAAAAAGGTAGCAATTGTTTTTAATGGTGGAACTATTTCTATGAAAGTAGATCCTAGGATAAAGGCCGCAGTTCCTAGCCTTACTGGGGAAGAAATAATGTCTATGGTAACAGGTATAGAAAAATATGCAGATATAGAATCACATAATTTTTCCATGTTACCAAGTCCACACATGACACCAGAAATTATGCTTGATTTATCAAAGTTCATTCAAAAGCTTTTAGATAGGGAAGATATATCAGGAGTGGTAGTAACACATGGTACAGATTCGCTTGAAGAAACGGCTTATCTTGTGGATTTAACTATTAGTTCTATAAAGCCTGTAGTATTTACAGGATCTATGAGAAGTGGATCAGAGCTTGGGTATGATGGACCTTCTAATTTAGCTGAATCTATTTGTACAGCAATATCAGATGAATCAAAAAATAGAGGTGTCCTAGTTTGTTTAAATGGACAATTAAACTGTGCATCAGAAGTTACAAAATCTAATTCTATGAGCTTAAATGCTTTTAAAACTCCAAACTTTGGACCAATTGGTATAGTGGATAATAATAGAGTTATATTCTATAGAAACAACATAAAAAAACAAACCATGAGTATAAAAGAATTAAATAGTAAAGTTGCTCTTATAAAATGCGCATCAGGTATGGATTCAGGTGTAATAAATTATTATATAAGTGAAGGCAATAGAGGTATCGTTGTAGAGGCCA
>CAYYWN010000374.1:0-2539 GCA_964474485.1 uncultured Clostridium sp.
CTACAGCAAGGGCTTTAAAGAGATTAGAAGAAGAAGGATATATAAAAAGAGAGGTAGATTTAAAGGATAAAAGAATTCGAAGGGTTTTTGTAACAAAAAAGGCTTTGGATATTGAAGAAGAATTTTTCGTTATACTAAAAAGTTGGAGTAAGATTATTTCATCAGATTTTACTGAAGAGGAAAAGAAGACTCTTTTAAATCTATTCAAACGAATGGTAGATAATCAAAAAGAGGTTTTAATAAAGGAGATATAATATGGAATTCGACAGACAAAAGAGGCTAGGTATAGAGCCGATAGGGGAACTACTTGCTAAATTTTCTATTCCAGCTATTGTTGGAATGTTAGTGAATGCTTTTTATAATATAGTAGATAGACTTTATATAGGACATATAAAAGATGTAGGGCACATGGCTATAACAGGAGTTGGGTTAACACTACCTATAACTACAATTATAATGGCTTTTGGAATGCTAGTTGGTATAGGTTCTGGGGCTGCTATGTCCATAAAGCTTGGTAAAAAGAAGTTTAAGGAAGCTGAAAGGATTGTAGGTAACGCTTTTGTTTTAAATATAATAATAAGTATAGTAATTACTGTTGTAGGTCTTATGTTTGTTGGACCTTTACTTAAAGTTTTAGGATCTAGTAATGAAACCTTTGGGTATGCAAAAGAGTATATAGATGTAATTCTTATGGGAACTATATTTAATTCAATGGCATTTTCTATGAATAGCCTTATAAGAGCTGAAGGAAATCCTAAAATGGCTATGATGACTATGCTAATAGGAGCCTTACTTAATACAATATTAGATCCAATATTTATATTTACATTTAATATGGGAATTAGGGGAGCGGCAATTGCAACAGTTATATCCCAAATAATTTCAGCTACATGGGTATTAAGTTACTTTTTCGGCAAGAAAAGTACTATAAGAATAAAAAGAGAAAATATGAAATTAGATAAAAGGATTGTAAATACTATATTTTCTATAGGTATAGCACCTTTTTCTATGCAAATTGCAGCTAGTTTAGTTGCAATAACAGCAAATAAGGCTTTAAAGGCTAATGGAGGCGATTTAGCTATAGGTGCCATGGCAGTTATAAATAGTGTAGCACTTATATTTTTGATGCCTATGTTTGGATTAAATCAAGGGTCTCAGCCTATAATAGGATTTAATTATGGAGCGGGAAACTATAAGAGAGTAAAAGATACCTTAAAGACAGCGGTTACGGTGGCGACGTTAATTGCTATTACAGGGTTTATACTAATTCAGCTATTTCCAGATAAGATAATTGGATTCTTTAATAAGGATCCTGAACTTTTAAGAATAGGTACGCAGGGTATAAAGATATATCTATTTATGCTACCAGTAATAGGATTTCAGATAGTTAGTTCAAACTATTTTCAAGCCGTAGGTAAGGCAAAACTTGCGATGTTTTTAGGCATGCTAAGACAAGTGATTTTATTAATTCCATTACTACTTATACTTCCAAATATAAAGGGGCTAGGTCTTACAGGGGTATGGCTTGCTGGACCTATATCGGATGCATTAGCTTCAGTTATAACAGGAATATTAATAGTAAAAGAGATGAGAAGTTTAAATACCGCACATAATGAGTCTATAGTAGAACATTCTAAATTAGCTTAGTTATAAATATTTAAATTTAAGTAAATTAAGTGTTTTTACAAGGTGGAAATGTAATTTATTAGTATATTTATACAATATACTAATGAATTTATAAGTAAAGGTAATAAAAAGATGATTTCTACATTAATGTAGAAATCATCTTTTTTTAACTTATTAATTGTATTTTAAAAATTCAGATTAAAATTCAATCAATTGATTATAATATTAATATTTTTAATTTAATCTTTTTATTATTTCTAGTCCATTATCTTCCTCTACAAATGGCGCAGTAAACATGAAAGATTTTATATACCCGCAACTAGCACACACACAATCACAAACATCAAATGGAACGCCGTCTACTAAAGTTATGTCTAAATCTTCAGTTAAATATTCCCCACCACAAGCCTAACAAGGCGTTAGGTTTATAACTTTGTACTCACTTTCAATATATTTCATAATATCTCTTATAGTCATCATAATTATTTAAACAAACCTTTCATATATAATCAAATTATATTGATATTTTAATATTTATATAGTTTTTATGGTAGCACTATTATATTTTAAATGCAACTATTGTATTTAAGTTTTAACATTCTTAACACTCTAAAGTAGTCATATATATTAATCATGTATTATAAAATATGTGATTTAAATTCCATAAGTTAAGATTAAGATGGGAGGATAATATGATTAATTACATTTGGTTTTTTATGATAATTGTAAGTATAATTATGGGGCTCTTCTTTGAGAAGGCTGAAATAATATCTAAGGCAATTATAGATTCTTCGAGTTCTACTGTAAATCTTACACTAGGACTTTTAGGTATTATTAGCCTTTGGTCTGGAATAATGAAAATAGCAGAAAAAAGTGGTCTTACAGAAAAGATATCAAGGGTACTTTTACCTAT
>CAYYWN010000375.1:0-2528 GCA_964474485.1 uncultured Clostridium sp.
GGAGGAATGGCTGCTGTATTAAATACCTTTCCTGTAGAAAAGTTTTATGCTCCTAAAAAGACAAATACAACAAAGGTATTTGAAAACATGGTATCTAAACTAAAAGAGAAAGATCTTAAAATTAATGTGGCTAAAAGTGGTGTTGTATTAGATTTTGATCAAGATATAACCGCAACATTAATAGCACCAAATAGTGCAGACTACGAAAATATAAATAATTATTCTGCTGCCTTAAAATTAACCTATGGAGAGAATAGCTTTTTATTTATGGGAGATGCTGAAAAAATATCCGAAAAAGAAATCCTTCAAAATAACTTAGATGTAAGTTCAGATGTAATAAAACTAGGCCACCATGGAAGCAGTACCTCTTCGTCAAAAGACTTTTTAGACAAGGTTAATGCTAAATATGCTATTGTAAGCTGTGCTAAAGCAAATGATTACGGTCATCCTCATAAAGAAATAATTAAAGATATGGAAAAAAGAAATATCACAGTTTATAGAACAGATTTACAAGAAAATATAGTAATCTCTAGTGATGGTAAAAATATAAAAGCAAATAAATAAATTTAAAAAATAAAAGAGGACTCATATTTCAGAGTCCTCTTTTATGCATGGCAACACATTCCAATTTGTATATATATGAAATAAGTTTACCACATCTTGTTCATTATATAATAAAATTCTTTGTATTTTATCTTCTGGCATTCTCTTTATATAATCTTTATCTTTCACAACTTTGCTAAAAGTCTTTGCAAGATTAGCTCCGTTGACAATCTCGCCTTCTCTTTCTATACCCATTAGCTTTTCTAGATTCTTTAAGCCTATACTCTCTTTAAACTTTTTCTCATATTCTTTTTGCAAATCTATATGCACAAAATGATCTTCAAAGTTAAAGTCTATATTATGCTGAGTAAATAAATATTTAATTACAGAAAAATCATTATTACCAGAAAAGGTTACTATATAACCTTTTTTTTCTCTCTCTGCCATGGCCTTAAAGTAACTCTCTGCCATGAATAACACATCTATTGCTTCTTTTTTATTTTCTATCATATATTGCGTAACATTTATAGATGAATCTTCTTTATTATAGTAAGAACACCCAAAAACCCCTATGCACACGGGCTTCTTATAAACATAGTGCTCTAAATCAAAAAATAAGGCTGATTCATAACAATCTCTTTTTTCTTCTACATCTAATACTCTGCTAAGATCTATGTCTTCTACATAGATAGTATTTTCACGAATTATCACTTTACCCACTCTTTCTTACAAGATCTGTAAACAATCTGGATTTATACTGTAAACAACATCTTTTCTTTCTACTATTATTTTTATCTTATCTCTTACTTCTTCATGTTCTAAGACCTTTTTTGTTAACTCTCGAGTTGGGTTTATACAAATAGGATGACCTACTGATTTAAACATAGAAAAGTCACCTGCAGTATCGCCATAGGCATAACTATTATCTATATCTATGCAATACTTATCCTTAAAATGCAAAATGGCTTCTCTTTTGCTTTTGCTATCCCACATTGGGATTACTTCACCAGTATACTCTAGGTTATCATCCATAAGATAATCTGCTCCCTTATAGTCATCAAATCCATACTTTAAAGCCAATTCCCTAACTAACTCTTTAGGACTACCAGATATTATTATTATTTTATGGCCCTGAGCTTTATGCCAAACTATCCTATCCCTTGTATAGGTATATACTCTATCACCTTTTTGGTTCACAACCTTTTTAGCAATAAATTCAACCTGAGATTTATGAAGGCCTTTAACTGCTTCTACATATATATCCGCCATCTTCAAAAGATAATTGTCATAATTCCCTTGCCTTTTATCCCATTTTTGGTATTCAGGTCTCACCTCATTATACCACTTTTCCGGTTCTATTATTTCATATTTAACTAATTTTTTAAAAAGCTCTGCTATAAGACCTTCCCTATATAATGTACCATCAATATCAAAAAACGCTGCAATATTCATACCTTTTCCTGAAATCATCAGGTTCACCTACCTTTCTCCATAATTAAATTAATTACTTTTAATTTTTATATTTGTTCCTTGTTTATTTTATTCTAAGAAACTTATATTTATAGTATAATATCATGAAATTAATCTAGGTTCAACTTTATGTGACATTCCTAATGGATAGTTATTTTTTTGTCAACACCTGTAATACTATTGACTTGTTAATAACAAGGTGGTATTATAATAACATGATATTGATAATGATTTTCATTGGGGGTGTTTTTAATGTGTATTTGCGATTTAAAAATAGGTGAAATAGGTACTGTAATGTCTATATGTGGTAACGATAAACTAACTAAAAGATTACTTGCCTTAGGTTGTGTTGAAGGTACAGAGGTTTTTGTAAAACGCTTTGCTCCGCTTGGTGATCCTATTATAATAAATTTTAGGGGCTTCGATATGGCCATTAGAAAAACAGATGCAAAAAATATATATGTAAATAATCTAATATAGTTTTTTTAAGGAGGACAAGTATGATAACAGCAGCT
>CAYYWN010000376.1:0-2519 GCA_964474485.1 uncultured Clostridium sp.
TGCAGCTGTAAGTCCTGCTGGTCCTGATCCTATTATTACTAAGTCTATATGCTTTTCTTCTTTATTCACCTGCAACACCACTTTACTTTTATTATAATAATTACTATATAATAATTATTATTGTTTGGTATGTATTTATAATAGTCTATCTTTTTTATTTTGTCAAGTTTTAAGCATTATATTCATTAAAATTTTGTTAATATTTATTTATCTATAGTATTCACATTTTCTATATAATTAATTAAACCTTTTACAAAAATATATAAAGCTAAATTTCAAATATATTCTTGAAATTTAGCTTTATTAATTAATCTTTAAATAATTTTAAATAGTCCCCGTAACCTTCCTTTTCAAGATCCTCTATATGAATGAATCTTAGAGCTGCGCTGTTTATGCAATATCTAAGTCCACCCCTTTCTACTGGCCCATCTGTAAACACGTGACCTAGGTGTGAATCTGCCTCTTTACTTCTCACTTCAATTCTATGCATACTATGACTTAAATCCTTTTTTTCCTTTACATGCCCTTTTTCTAGTGGTTTTAAAAAGCTAGGCCAACCACAACTAGAATGAAATTTATCAAATGAGGTAAAAAGAGGCTCTCCAGAAACTATATCTACATATATACCTTCCTCTTCATGATTAAAAAACTTATTTTGAAAGGCTGGTTCTGTTCCATTTTCCTGTGTTACTTTATATTCTGTAGACGATAATTTGTTTAAAATTTTCTCTTTATCATCTTTTAAAAATTTATTTCCCATAAACTATCTCCTTTTTTCTATACTTTTGAATATTCTCATTTTATATATTATAATATTTAAAAGAAAGCTTAACAAGATTATAAAGAGAGGTACTAATATGAACAAAGCTAAACTTTTAGCTAGGGAGTATAAAATAAACAGTATACCTACATTTATAATAAATGATAACTATAAAATTGAAGGTGCTCAAGATTATAAGGATATAAGAGATTTTATATTAAAAATGAACTAAAAAAAGAGGTTTAAAAAACCTCTTTTTGCTTATAATTTCATTTGTATTTATAATCCAAAATACCGTTGCCCTAATTTTGAGACCTATCTATCTGATAGGTGGGTGTCTTCAATATTGTTTCAAAAACTTTGCCTAGGTGAATGTCATACATTAGGACTTATAAGTTAAATTCGCAATTATATTTTAAACTCCCATTTTAAAAATGTAGGTTCAAAATAAGAGCTTCACAAATATCTCAGATTCATCTTGATTTAAATATATCACTTATAAACATTTCAGTCAATATCTTTTTTATATTTGCATTTGTCTTATTGTTGTTTCATTTCCTTAATACTATCATCTATAAACTTTTCAGCTAGCTTTTTATACATATTTGAGGTGTTTATTAGCGAAATTACCATGAATAAAGATGTAATATAATTTCTATCCTCTTCATCAAAATTACCTTTTACTATATTAGAACTTATTATTTCTAATTTTTTATATAAATCCTCACTTAATAAAAGTGTTTCTTCCTTCTTTATATTTAAAAAGATATCATAAAACTCTTTAATAGGTATACTTTCTTTTTTCTCTTCTAACTTTTCAATTAATGGCGTTAATGTTGTTTTAATATCTCCTATTGCTAAGCTTTGCTTTAAATTATATATTAACACTAACAAAATTATATGTTCTCTACTATATTTTTTATTTTTAACGCCCATTAAAAGCTTGTCTTTTACATAATTATTTATCATAGTTTTAGTTAAAATCTTATCTTTTTCATTTCTCTTATATCCCTTAAGATTATTTTCAAATATACTAATAACTTGATCCATATAAAGATCTATTGATGGTATATCTTGAAATTCCACCTCTTCTTCAAAGTTCATACTATTAAGCAGTTTATCTAAACTCTCTTTATCCAAAATCCTACTCCAATCTATGAAAACTACATAGCTTAAAAATAAAAACTACCTGTATTCATATTCATGTTTTATATTTTATATCTTATTAGTATTTTCTATAAAATGCAAGTTATATGTAACTTTAATATATTTATTTATAAATACATTATTTTACTTTACATTTATATATAACTAGTTATATAATGTCTATATAGTATTACATAGTTTAAATAACTAAGTGTACTAGCATTTAGTATAAGGAGTGATGTGAATGAATAAAAAGTTTAGAGAGCCTGTAAGTGGTTTTACTCATTTATTTGGTGCAATAGTTTCTTTGATAGGTTTAATTGCAATGCTTATTAAGTATATAACGGTGGGATATTCAAATAATCTTGTATTAATTTCCTCTATTATATTTGGATTAAGTCTTATTTTTTTATATACAGCAAGCTCAGTATATCATCTTGTAATAGCTTCAGATGGTGTTATAAAGTTTTTGAGAAAACTTGATCATTCTATGATATTTGTTTTAATAGCTGGAAGTTACACTCCCATATGTTTAATATCTCTTCAAGGTTATTGGAGATGGGGCATTTTTATAGCAATTTGGTCTTTAGCTATACTTGGAGTTTTATTAAAA
>CAYYWN010000377.1:0-2516 GCA_964474485.1 uncultured Clostridium sp.
CAGGTTTAAAACCTCATATCCATAAACCGGGTGAAAAGAAATAAGGGTAAATGATGATAATGGTCCATTAGGTATTATGTCATCTAAAGAAGCATTAGATATAGCTGAAGAAAGAGAACTTGATTTAGTTATGATATCTCCTAATGCAAACCCACCTGTTTGTAAAATTATGGACTATGGTAAGCATCTTTATGAACAAACCAGAAAAGAAAAAGAAGCTAGAAAAAAGCAAAAGATTGTTAATGTTAAAGAGATAAGATTTAGCCCTACTATAGAAGAACATGATATTTCTATAAAGGCTAAAAAAGCTAGAGGTTTCTTAATGGATGGAGATAAAGTAAAAGTAACCGTAAGATTTAGAGGCAGGGAAGCTGATTATGCTCATGTAGGAAATAAGATATTAAAAAGTTTTTTAGAAAAAATGGAAGATATATGCGTAGTGGAGAAGCCTGCCAAACTAGAAGGAAGAAACATGGCTATGGTTTTGGCTCCCAAAAAAGCGTAATTCTGGAGGGAGGAACTTATAATGCCAAAAATGAAAACTCATAGAGGAGCAGCAAAAAGATTTAAGTTAACAGGAAGTGGAAGATTAAAGAGAGCTAAAGCTTTCAAAAGCCACATATTAACTAAGAAATCACCTAAGAGAAAAAGAAACTTAAGAAAAACAGGGTATGTATCAAATACTCAAGAAAAAACAATGAAAAAATTATTACCATATTTATAATATATATTACATGATAGGAGGTTTATAACATGGCAAGAGTAAAGAGAGCAGTAAATTCTCGTAAAAACCACAAGAAAGTATTAAAACTTGCAAAAGGATACTACGGTGGTAAGAGTAAGTTATTTAAAACTGCTAATGAAACAGTTATAAGAGCACAAAGAAATGCTTATGTAGGAAGAAAACTTAAGAAGAGAGACTATAGAACACTTTGGATAGCAAGAATAAATGCAGGTACTAGAATGAATGGTCTTTCATATTCAAAATTTATGAATGGAATCAAATTAGCTGGAATTGATATAAATAGAAAAATGTTATCAGAAATAGCTATAAATGATCCTAAGGCTTTTTCAGATTTAGTAGCAGTAGCTAAGCAACATATAAATGCATAAAAAATAATTATATTAATGCGACTATAGTCGCATTTTTATTTATATTAAATTCAGCATATAGTAGCATTATATTATAAGATAATGCTACTATATGCTGGATGGTGATATAAAAAATTCTGTTGAGGTGATAATAATGCAGATAAGTTTTTTGAAAAGGATAAGGCTAAATGCAGTACAGATATTAGCAATAGGGTTTGCTATAGTTATATTTATAGGTGCTATATTGCTTACTTTACCAATAGCATCTTCAGACGGTACGGTTACTAATTTTCTGGATTCTTTATTTACCTCCACATCAGCAGTTTGTGTAACAGGTCTAATTACTGTAGATACTGGAACACATTGGAGTTATTTTGGTAAAACTGTTATAATGTTATTAATTGAAATAGGTGGGCTTGGATTTATGTCTTTTGCTACTTTAATAGCTTTACTTATGAGAAAAAAGATAACATTAAAAGAAAGGTTATTATTACAAGAAGCGCTTAATGCTTCTAATATTCAAGGACTAGTAAAGCTTGCTAAATATTTACTCATATTTACTTTATCAGTTCAGTTTTCTGGAGCACTTTTGTTATCCACACAGTTTATACCAGAGTTTGGTGTTGGAAAGGGAATCTATTACAGTATATTTCATGCTATATCAGCTTTTTGTAATGCTGGGTTTGATTTGATTGGTAACTTTTCAAGCTTAACAGGTTATGCGAATAATTCGGTTATAATACTTACTATAGGAGGCTTAATCGCCATAGGAGGATTAGGTTTTGCTGTTTGGGCAGAGTTATATAATTATAAGAAGTCCAAAAGACTTTCTTTACACACAAAAGTAGTTGTTTCAATGACCTTATTTTTGATAATAGCTGGTAGTGTATTAATGTTTATATTTGAATTTAATAATCCTGGAACTATGAAGGGGATGTCATTTAAAGGGAAAGTATTATCTTCTATATTTGCATCAATTTCACCTAGAACTGCTGGGTTTAATTCTATAGCAACGGATGCTATGAGTACAGCAGGTAAGTTTTTAACTATAATTTTGATGTTTATCGGAGGCTCCCCTGGATCTACAGCAGGAGGTATAAAAACTGCTACAGCTGGAATCTTGCTTATGACAGTAATTTCTGTAATTAGAGGGAGAAATGATACAGAAGTTTTTCAAAAAAGAATTTCTAAAGAGATAGTTTATAGAGCTTTTGCTGTTACTACTCTTGGACTTGCATTAGTTACCATTGTGACTATGGTACTTTCTATAACTGAAGTTGGAGCTAGTTTTGAGTACTTATTATATGAAGTAACTTCAGCATTTGCAACAGTAGGGTTAACCCTTGGACTTACAACTAAGCTTACGTCAATAGGAAAAATACTTATAGCATTAACTATGTACTGTGGAAGAGTAGGTCCTATGA